>NZ_MOMO01000162.1:0-42208 GCF_009933855.1 Pseudomonas sp. SG-MS2
CGAACACATCGTGCACCCGCCACATGGCCCACATGCCTTGGGCGAAGTGCGGATAGAAGTGGCAATGGTAGATGGCATCACCCGCCACACGGTTACGGTTGCCCGAGCCGCCGTTGGCGATCTCGTAGGTGTACCCAACACCTGGGCCTATGCCCTGGGCGTCGATGTAGTCGGAGTTGTCGTCATTGGGGTTGAACAGCCACTGGTGGCCATGCAGGTGGAAAATGTGTTGCTCATGGCCGTTGTGGGTGTTGCGGAACTTGGTGAAGTCGCCAATGTAGCTGTGGTGCACGTTGGCCGGCTCCGACGGGTACAGCGCCATGTTGGCCTTGACCCCAATGGCGCTGGCCGGCGGGGTTTCGCCTGGGCGAATGTGTTCCAGGCCGATGTTGGCCGGCACATCCACCAGGGTGCCGATATCACCCACGGTGTGTGCGCTGAGGAAGAACTCTTCATAGGCGCAGGACAAGCAATCGTGCATCGGCCCGACCCCCAGGCGGTTGGCCACGACTTCCGCGCCCATGCCCCCCGAGCCGTAGTTGATCATGAACGAGTCGCGCGTAGGCTCCAGCACATGCCCCATCACCGGGTCCGCCCAGTAGCCGGGGAAGGCCTGGGTGGCCGCCACTTCATCAGCGAACTGCGAGGCGAAATCGCGGAACGCCTCCAGGCGGTTGGGCAAGGCCGGGTTGCGCTTGTTGATGCTTTCCAGCGGGTAGGTGGAACGCGGGAAGCTGCCGTCCGGGTTGGGCCCCATGACAATGGCGTCGGTTTCACTGCTGAGGATTTCGTTGCCGTCGACCATGGCGATGATCGGCTTGCCGGCCTTGCCTTCGGCTATCCACGGCTCAACCTGTGGGTAGCGGGCCTCGTAGTCGACCACGGGCTGGCCGGTGGCGGCACGGCCGGTACTGGCCAGGCGCATTTCCTCTTCGGTCAGGGTGTTTCGATAGGTGCGCCCACCTTTGGGCACCACCACCACCTGGCCGAACAGGCCATTGGCGACGTTGCCGGCGTTACCTTGGCCGCCGAACGTGGCACCCTGGCTGGTGGCGGCGAAGGCACCTTCGCGCTCGGCGTAGAGGGTGTAGCTGCGGGTAGCGCCCGGGGCGATCAGGAAGTTGCCATTGCGGCCGGTGTTGGCGGCAATGTCGCCGATGCTGTTGACGGCCTGAAGGCCGTTGACCTGAAAGCCGACGTGGCGATCAGTGACCTGCTCGTCGGCGACGAAGTGCTCGCCCCCGTCATTCTCCACTTCTGCAGCTTCTTCGGCTTCTTCGGCTTCTTCGGCTTCATCGCCTTCTTCGGCTTCTTCTCCCTCTACACCTTCGAACTCGTTCTCATCATGGTCGATACCGTGTTTGTTGGGATTGGCCTGATAAGCCAACAGGTTGGTCAGGTTGACCGTCAGGCAATCACCGGCGGCAACCCGCAGCACGATGGGACGTGGGCGTTTGTCCGGGCGCAGGGTCACCTTGCCCGGCACTGCGGCGCCCCCCTTGCTCAAGGGTACCAGGTGCTCGTCCACCACATCCTGACGCAGGGCGAACATCATGCCGTTGGCGTTTTGCGCGCCAAGGCGGTTGAACATCAGGGGCTGGTCCAGGGCGATCACGTTGGCCACCAAGGTGCGCTGGCATTGCACAGCCGCCTCGCTGGTCGCTGTCCAGCCCAGCAGGGCCAGTACAAGTGATGTGAGGACGGGGCCTTTGTTGGGGGTCGACATGCTGCACCTCCGGGACACAGGAACTGTGCAAGAGGGTCAGCAAGGTGTATGCCAGAAGCAAATATCCTTTTTATTCAATGGTTTGGGCGATCAATCGAACCGGATTGGGGTGGATTCCCCGCTGCGCCCCCCACATCAGGGGATGGTATTCGTTGTCATTGCGGGGGGTGTGGGTCACCAGAAAATGGGGTATTCATGGTTTGCCGCAGGGGTGGGTAAACGACCTGTAAACAGGCCCCATAAAAAGTTGAACGTCCGCACTCAGTTGCTTTCCACATGCTGATCGACGTCAACTTCCAGGAGCCCCGCAACGATGAAGATGCCCGGCCGTGCCCCCAACGCCAACGTGCAACTGGACTATGTGCGCGACACGCTGTTCGGCCCGATTGCCATGAGCGTTGAATGCCAGTGCCAACTCGCTGCACTGAACGTGCAGGGGCGCCCTGCCCTGCGCCTGCACATCTGCCCGCCGCTTCCGGACAAAGTCGAGCGGGCGCACAGCGTGGCCTTCGTGTGGGATGGCCGCAGTTACCATGGTGTGGTCCGTGACCAAGGCAAGTGTGGTGATGGCGGGCTGAACCTGCTGGTGGAGCTGCAATGAGCCGATCAACGACGGCGAGGTGGGCTGACGGCAGAATATGGCGCCCGGCCAGCTTCGGCTGACCGGTGCCCCTGGGTCGTCAGGCGATCGCCTTCAGCGACGCTGGCTGGCTGTCACGCAGCGCATGCAACTGGTCAACCAGTTTCACCACGTCACGGCAACTGTTCAGGTTCTGCAATGGAACGCCTGTAAGCGTCACACCCTGCTCCATGTTTGGCCCCTGACCCAAGCGAATGGTCAGGCTTGTGCCATCCAGGCAACTCACTTCACAAAGATCAGGCAGGCAGGCCTGTTCGATCAGTTGGCGCATTTCCAGCATCGAAACACCTATCAACGACATGTTAAGACCCTCTCTTGAGTGGATGGCCTGTTTATCGGAGTACGCCTTTGGCAGGCAGGGTGCCAATTGATAATGCCCATGCCCAGGCGGCCGTCCATGCGCCGGGGCAATTGATGATGCGCAAGATCAACTAGCACCTTAGTGGAAGAACCGGCAAGCCCTCTTACCGTTCGATCCAATCGAGGCACTTCACGACAGGCGGTCAGCGCTGGCGACCGCGTGGCGGGTAGCGCATAAACAGTGCCAATGACGTCGAGCGCCCCCGCCCATGTGATCGTTGCTCAGCCTTTGAGGTGCTCCAGTACCTGTTGCGCCGCCGCGGCCGGATCCTCCTGCATGAAGCAGTGACCTCCGGCGACCTGACGAGCCTGGACCCTGGGGTTGATCGCGGCCAGCCGCTGCACCGAATGCGGCACGAAAGGATAGGTCTGTTCGCCATACAACACACGGGTGGGAACCTGGATGGCGGCGAGATGCGCCCACATGCGCGCAGGGAAGGAGCTGAAAATCTCAACTTCACGGCTGGGCCGGCACTTGAGCACCACGCCCTCACCGCAATCGCCGATGGCATGTTCGATGTAGGCCTGCAGCGCTGCATCGCTCCAGCCCTTGAAGATGCCCCGCCCCTGCAGCGAAGCCGTTGCCGCTTCGCGGTCGGGCCAATGGCTGCGGCGGTTGGCGGCCTTGCGCGCCAGGGCATGCCGGCGGTGCAGGCCCACCAGCGCAGCAGCCCCCATGACCCCGATCATGCGCCGGCTGAACAATACCGGGTCAAGCAATACGGCGCGCTCGAACAACCCAGGCCTGATGGCCAGGATCAGCCCGGTGAGCACGCCACCAAAACTGTGCCCCAGTGCATAGCGAGGTACCTCGCCATACTCGCCACGGCCCGCTTCGAACGCCTCCACTGCCAACTCAGCCGTGCGGTTCCAGCCGCGGAACACCCCGCCATGGTCACTGTCGCCGTGCCCCTGAACATCACTGAGCCACAGGTCGAACTGCTCGCCGAGGCGCGCCAGCATCGGCTGGTAGGCCAGGCAGCAAAAGCCATTGCCGTGCAAAAAATGCAGCAGCGGCTTGCCGCTGGCCGGCGAGCGCCAGCCGCGCAGGGTGAAACCTTCGGAGCATTGGTGAGACCAGGGGATCAACTGCATGGGTTTGCCGTACTCGACGCGTTACCAAAACGCCGATTCTACAAATAGCAGCGGGTAAAGCGATATCACCAGCAGCAAGGCCATCAGGACATTGAACAGCATCAGCCAGCGCGGTTTCTGCAGCAGGTTGCGCAGCGCACTGCCAAACATCACCCACACGCCGACGCTGGGCAGGTTGACCAGGGCGAACACGGCCGCGATGACGATCACGTTCAGCACATAGCCCTGGGCCGGTGTGTAGGTGGTGATCGCCCCTACCGCCATCACCCACGCTTTGGGGTTGACCCACTGGAACGCGGCTGCCCCCCAGAAGCCCAGCGGCTTGCGGGCATTGGACGAATCGGCGCTCAAAGGGCCGGAGGTGGCGATCTTCCAGGCCAGGTAGAGCAAATAGGCGGCGCCCACGTAACGCAGCACGGTGTACAACGCAGGCCAGGCCTTGAACACCTCGCCAAGGCCCAGACCAACGGCCAGCACCAGGACCATGAAACCGATGCTGATGCCCAGGGCGTGAGGGATGGAGCGACGCACGCCAAAGTTCACCCCAGAGGCCAGCAGCATGGTGTTGTTGGGGCCTGGGGTTATCGAGGAAACGAAGGCAAACAGCACAAAGGCCATCAGCAGGTCGAAAGAGGCAAGCATGGCAGGCATTCCAGAATGGTAATGAGTGCTGTCACACTACGGCAGTCGCCTTCCGTACAACCGGTACAGTTACCTTAAATTACGCAGATACACATGACTGTATCGATACGACGCATTGCTTATCAAGGAAGCCCAGCATGAGCCTTACCATTCGCCCCGCAGTACGCACTGACGCCGCACAGATTCTTGCATTCATCACCGAACTGGCCGAGTACGAGCGTGCGCGCCATGAAGTGGTCGCCACCCTTGCCGATATCGAGCACAGCCTGTTCGATGAGGGCAGCACGGTGCACAGCCTGATCTGCGAACGCGATGGCCAGGCAGTGGGGTTTGCCGTGTATTTCTACAGCTATTCGACGTGGCTGGGGCGCAACGGTATTTACCTGGAAGACCTGTATATCACGCCTGAACAGCGCGGCGGTGGCGCGGGCCGCGACCTGCTGCGGCACATTGCCCGCGAAGCCGTAGAGAACCGCTGCGGGCGGTTGGAATGGAGTGTGCTGGACTGGAATGAACCGGCGATCGGGTTCTACAAATCGCTGGGGGCCGAGCCGCAGGATGAGTGGGTGCGGTACCGGCTGGATGGGGACAGGCTGCTGCAGTTTGCCCGCGGTTGATCAGTAACCTGTGTGGGCTTGCCGGCGATGCAGGCGCTGCGGCGCAGGGCACCGGCTTTGCCGGTGATCGCCGGCAAGCCGGCTCCTACAGGTACCCCGCTGCTCTCAAGCTCAGCGCTAACCCAGTGGGAGCCGGCCGTCACGCGCCGCTGCGCACACGATGCATCACCACCCCCACCAGCACCACATTGACCAGCGCCAACAGGCACAAGGTCACCAGCACCCCCATCGCGCCAAAGTGCTCGAACAGGTAGCCCCCCACCACCGGCGTCAACGCTTGGCCGATCAGCGACGGCCGCGACATGCGCCCCATCAACAGCACGTATTGCGCAGGCGGCATCATCGCCAAGGGCAACAGCCCGCGCACGATCGCCCGCAAGCCATTGCCGCAACCGAACACCAGCAGGCCCACGGCCGTGGCCGCCGGCACCAGCGTGACCAGCAGCAGACCGACCAGCACCAGGCTGACCCAAGCCAAGGCTGTCCAGATCGGATGGCGCTGGCCGGCCAGAATCTGCAACACCCTGGAGGCCACCTGGCTGGGACCGAGCATCGCCGCCAGGCCAATTGCCACCGGCAGCGAGTGCCCAAGGCCCTGGAGCACGGCTACCAGTTGCACGGCAATTGCCGTCATGATGATCGCGCCAATAGCGAACATGCTGGTCAACAGCAGGTAAAGCTGGCGGTCGGCCCCGGTCGCGGTGCCTTGATCCTGAGCCTTGCGTACCTCAATCCGCCCTCCGGCCGGCAACACGCGCCAATACAGAGGCGCCACCACCAACAGCAACACGAGCGCATAGCAGCCGCAAGTGGTGCGCCAGCCCAGGTGTTCGATGGCCAAGGCCACGGTCGGCCAAGACAGGGTCGAGGCGAAGCCGGCGATCAGGGTGATGCCCGTGATTGCCTTGCCCGCACCCTCGCCATACAACCCGCCAAGGGTGGCGAACAGTGCCTCGTACAGCCCCATCGCCATGCCGACGCCGATCACCACCCAGGCCAGCAAAAACAGCCCCAGGCCCTGGCTGGCGGCCATGATCAGCAAGCCCACCGCGACCACGGCGCCACTGGCGGCCATCTGCGGACGGCCACCGTAGCGTGCAACAAGGCGGCTGGACAGCGGGGCAAACAGCGCCGAGACCATCAAGCTCAGCGATAGCGCACCGTACACCCACTGGCTGGGCCAGCCGGTGTCGCGGCTGATCGGCTCGGCCATCACCGCCATGAGGAAGAACGAACCGCCCCAGACCAGTATTTGCAGGATGCCCAGGCAGACGATGCCGAGGGGCCCGGGTAGTTGCGGGGAGCTGTTCACGATCGGGCCTTGGTTCACATACGGGGGAGGATCAGAGCCGGCACCCTACCATGCTCGCCATCGATGAAATATCCCGACATATCATTGGGCGTGATAATAACCTTCGCTGCGTTCGATTCGTGCGTCACGCGCAAGGCACTCACACTCCGCCCACTACTAATACTTTGGCGGAGTTCTCCATGGACCACTCACTCAAACCCTTGCGCTTCCCCCTCGCTGCCCTGGCAGTGGTGGTGCTCAGCGCTTGTGGCCGCACCCCAGATGCCGTGCAGGCTCCCGCCGCGCCCAAGGTCACCGTCGCCAAGGTGATCGAGCAGCCGATCAACGAATGGGACGAATTCACTGGCCGCCTCGAAGCCCCGGAAACCGTCGAAGTGCGCCCGCGCGTGTCCGGCCAGATCGACCTGGTGGGCTTCACCGAAGGCGCCCAGGTCAAGAAAGGCGACCTGCTGTTCCAGATCGATCCACGCCCGTTCCAGGCTGAAGTGCGCCGCCTCGAAGCCCAGTTGCAACAGGCCAAGGCCACCGCCATCCGCAGCGCCAATGAAGCTCGCCGTGGCGAGCGTCTGCGTGACAGCAACGCCATCTCCGCCGAGCTTGCCGAGTCGCGCAGCAGCGCTGCCGCCGAGGCCCGCGCCGGTGTCGATGCGATCCAGGCCCAGCTTGACCTGGCCCGCCTGAACCTCAGCTTCACCCGCGTCACCGCGCCGATCAGCGGCCGCGTCAGCCGCGCCCAGTACACCGCCGGCAACATCGTCACTGCCGATGTCACGCCACTGACCAGCGTGGTCTCCACCGACAAGGTCTATGCCTACTTCGACGCCGACGAGCGCGTGTACCTCAAGTACACCCAGCTGGCGCGTGAAGGCCAGCGCGGCCAGGCGACCCCGGTCTACCTGGGCCTGACCAACGAAACCGGCAACCCGCACCTGGGCCACATGAACTTCGTCGACAACCAGGTCAACCCGCGCACCGGCACCATCCGTGGCCGCGCCGTGTTCGACAACCGCGACGGCCAGTTCACCCCTGGCCTGTATGCCCGCCTGAAGCTGGTGGGCAGCGCCCAGTACGACGCGGTACTGATCAACGACGAAGCCGTGGGCACCGACCTTGGCAAGAAGTTCGTACTGGTCATGGACAAGGACAACAAGGCGACCTACCGCACCGTGGAACTGGGGCCCAAGCTCGAAGGCCTGCGTATCGTGCGCAGCGGCCTGGGCAAGGATGACCGCATCGTGGTCAAGGGCCTGCAGCGGGTACGCCCTGGCTCGCCAGTCACCCCGCAAGAAACACCCATGGCCAGCGAGCAGACCCTCGCCGCCCTCGCCCAGCAGCGCCAGGCTCTGGAAGCCAGCAACCCGGCGCCGAAGGTTGCCGGCACCCATGCAAAAGTCGCCAGCGCCCAAGCGCCGCGCGGTTAAGGGACAACACCGATGAACTTTTCGAAATTCTTCATTACCCGGCCGATCTTCGCCGCGGTGCTGTCGCTGGTGCTGCTGATCGCGGGTTCCATCTCGCTGTTCCAGTTGCCGATCAGTGAATACCCGGAAGTGGTGCCGCCTACCGTGGTGGTGCGCGCCAACTTCCCGGGTGCCAACCCCAAGGTGATCGGCGAAACCGTCGCCGCACCGCTGGAGCAGGCCATCACCGGTGTCGAGAACATGTTGTACATGTCCTCGCAATCCACTGCCGATGGCAAGCTCACCCTGACCATCACCTTCGCCCTGGGCACCGACCTGGACAACGCGCAGGTGCAGGTACAGAACCGTGTCACGCGCACCCAGCCCAAGCTGCCGGAAGAAGTGACCCGTATCGGTATCACCGTCGACAAGGCTTCGCCCGACCTGACCATGGTGGTGCACCTGACTTCGCCGGACAACCGCTACGACATGCTCTACCTGTCCAACTACGCCATCCTCAACATCAAGGATGAACTGGCGCGCCTGGGCGGCGTGGGTGATGTGCAACTGTTCGGCATGGGCGACTACTCGCTGCGGGTGTGGCTCGACCCGAACAAGACCGCTTCGCGCAACCTGACCGCCGGTGACGTGGTCGCGGCCATCCGCGAGCAGAACCGCCAGGTTGCCGCGGGCCAACTGGGTGCCCCGCCCGCCCCCGGCTCGACCAGCTTCCAGCTGTCGATCAACACCCAAGGCCGGCTGGTGAACGAGGAAGAGTTCGAGAACATCATCATCCGCGCCGGTGCCGATGGCGAAATCACTCGCCTGAAGGACATCGCCCGGGTCGAGCTGGGCTCCAGCCAGTACGCCCTGCGCTCGCTGCTGAACAACCAGCCGGCGGTGGCCATTCCGATCTTCCAGCGCCCCGGTTCCAACGCCATCGAGATCTCCGACGAAGTGCGGGCGAAGATGGCCGAGCTGAAGAAAGACTTCCCTGAAGGCATGGACTACAGCATCGTCTATGACCCGACCATCTTCGTGCGCGGCTCCATCGAAGCGGTGGTGCACACCCTGTTCGAAGCGCTGGTGCTGGTGGTGCTGGTGGTGATCCTGTTCCTGCAGACCTGGCGCGCCTCGATCATCCCGCTGCTGGCTGTGCCGGTATCGCTGATCGGTACCTTCGCGGTGATGCACCTGTTCGGCTTCTCGCTCAACGCCCTGTCGCTGTTCGGGCTGGTATTGGCCATCGGTATCGTGGTGGACGACGCCATCGTCGTGGTGGAGAACGTCGAACGCAACATCGGGCTGGGCCTCAAGCCGCTGGAGGCCACGCAAAAGGCAATGGGCGAAGTGACCGGGCCGATCATCGCCACCGCCCTGGTGCTGTGCGCAGTGTTCGTGCCCGCCGCGTTCATCTCCGGGCTTACCGGGCAGTTCTACAAACAGTTCGCCCTGACCATCGCCATCTCGACCGTGATTTCGGCGTTCAACTCGCTGACCCTGTCGCCGGCCCTGGCCGCCGTGCTGCTCAAGGACCACCACGCACCCAAGGACCGTTTCTCGCGGCTGCTGGAAAAACTGCTGGGCAGCTGGCTGTTCGCCCCGTTCAACCGCTTCTTCGACCGCGCCAGCCACAGTTACGTCGGTGGCGTGCGCCGGGTCATCCGCTCCAGCGGCATCGCCCTGTTCGTCTATGCCGGCCTGATGGGCCTGACCTACCTGGGTTTCTCGTCCACCCCGACCGGTTTCGTGCCAGCGCAGGACAAGCAGTACCTGGTGGCGTTCGCCCAGTTGCCTGACGCCGCCAGCCTCGACCGCACCGAGGCGGTGATCAAGCGCATGAGCGAAATCGCCCTGAAGCAACCCGGCGTGGCCGACTCGGTAGCCTTCCCAGGCCTGTCGATCAACGGTTTCACCAACAGCCCCAACAGCGGCATCGTGTTCACCCCGCTCAAGCCGTTCGATGAGCGCAAGGACCCGAGCCAGTCGGCAGCGGCCATCGCTGCGGCGTTGAACGCCCAGTTCGCCGACATCCAGGATGCCTACATCGCGATCTTCCCCCCACCGCCAGTACAAGGTCTGGGCACCATCGGCGGCTTCCGCCTGCAGATCGAAGACCGTGGCAACCTGGGCTACGAAGCGCTGTACAAGGAAACCCAGAACATCATCGCCAAGAGCCACAACGTGCCGGAGCTGGCTGGCCTGTTCACCAGTTACCAGGTGAACGTGCCGCAGGTCGATGCGGCCATCGACCGGGAAAAGGCCAAGACCCACGGCGTGGCGATCACCGACATCTTCGACACCCTGCAGGTTTACCTGGGCTCGCTGTACACCAACGACTTCAACCGCTTCGGCCGCACATACCAGGTCAACGTCCAGGCTGAGCAGCAGTTCCGCCTCGATGCCGAGCAGATCGGCCAGTTGAAGGTGCGCAACAACCTGGGCGAGATGATCCCGCTGGCGACCTTCCTGAAGGTCAGCGACACCTCCGGGCCTGATCGCGTGATGCACTACAACGGCTTTATCACCGCGGAAATCAACGGTGCGGCAGCCCCGGGGTACAGTTCCGGCCAGGCCGAAGCGGCCATCGAGAAACTGCTGAACGAGGAACTGCCCAACGGCATGACCTTCGAGTGGACCGACCTGACCTACCAGCAGATCCTCTCCGGCAACACCGCGCTGCTGGTGTTCCCGCTGTGCGTGCTGCTGGCGTTCCTGGTGCTGGCAGCCCAATACGAAAGCTGGAGCCTGCCGCTGGCGGTGATCCTGATCGTGCCGATGACCTTGCTGTCGGCGATTACCGGAGTGATCGTCTCCGGTGGCGACAACAACATCTTCACCCAGATCGGTTTGATCGTACTGGTGGGCCTGGCGTGCAAGAACGCCATCCTGATCGTCGAGTTCGCCAAGGACGAGCAAGCCAAGGGCCTCGACCCGCTGGCTGCGGTGCTGGAAGCCTGCCGCCTGCGCCTGCGGCCGATCCTGATGACCTCGATTGCGTTCATCATGGGCGTGGTACCGCTGGTGTTCTCCTCCGGTGCCGGCTCGGAAATGCGCCATGCGATGGGTGTCGCGGTGTTCTCGGGGATGATCGGCGTGACCGTGTTCGGCCTGTTCCTGACCCCGGTGTTCTTCTTCCTGATTCGCCGTTTCGTCGAACGTCGCCAGGCCCGCAAGGCCGAACGCGTTCAATCGCTGGAGAACCACGCATGAAGCTGCTCAAACCCCTGACCCCGAGCCTGCTGGCCCTGGCCCTGGCGGCCTGCGCGGTAGGCCCGGACTACAAAGCGCCGAACACTGAGCCTGCGCGTTTGGCCAGCGACGTGCAGGCCAAGGCCTTCGACCGTAGCCGCTTCGAAAGCGTGTGGTGGAAGCAGTTCGATGACCCGGTACTCAACCAGTTGGTGCAGGCTTCGCTGGACGGCAACCGCGACCTGCGCGTGGCCTTTGCACGGCTCAAGTCGGCGCGGGCGATCCGCGATGATGCCGCCAATGACCAGTTGCCGGTGGTCACCAGCCGCGCCAGCAGTGAGATCGGCAAGGGCCAGGTACCCGGCCAGACCGATCAACGGGTCAACAGCGAGCGTTACGACCTGGGCCTGGACATGGCCTGGGAGCTCGACCTGTTCGGCCGTATCCAGCGCCAGATCGAGGCCAGCGACGCTCAGGCAGCGGCCGCCCAGGCCGACCTGCAACAGCTGCAGGTCAGCCTGATCGCCGAACTGGTCGATGCCTATGGCCAACTGCGTGGTGCACAACTGCGCGAGAAGATCGCCGTGGCCAACCTCAAGACCCAGCAGGAGTCGCGCAGCATCACGGTGACCCTGCGCGACGCCGGGGTCGGCAACGAGCTCGATGTGGTGCGCGCCGACGCCCGCCTGGCCGGGGTCGAAGCCACCGTGCCACAACTGCAGGCCGAGCAGGCACGGGCTCGCCACCGGATTGCCACCCTGCTCGGCCAGCGCCCGGATGCCCTGAGCGTGGACCTCTCGCCCAAGGCCTTGCCGGCTATCGCCAAGGCCCTGCCGGTGGGCGACCCGGGTGAGCTGCTGCGCCGCCGCCCGGATATCCGCAGTGCCGAGCGCCAACTGGCCGCAGCCACCGCCAATGTGGGCGTGGCGACTGCCGACCTGTTCCCGCGGGTGAGCCTGAGCGGCTTTTTAGGCTTTACCGCCGCGCGCGGTTCGCAGATCGGTTCGTCGGCAGCCAACGCCTGGGGGCTGGGGCCAAGCATCACTTGGGCTGCGTTCGATCTGGGCAGCGTGCGGGCCCGACTGCGCGGTGCCAAAGCCGATGCCGAAGGGGCCTTGGCCAACTATGAGCAACAGGTACTGCTGGCCTTGGAAGAGTCGGCCAACGCCTTTAGCGACTATGACAAGACCCAGCAGCGGCTGCTGTCGCTGATGCGCCAGAGCGAGGCCAGCCGCAAGGCGGCTGACCTGGCTTCGGTGCGTTACCGCGAAGGTACGGTGGATTATCTGGTGCTGCTCGATGCCGAGCGTGAGCGGCTGAGCGCCGAAGATGCACAGGCGCAGGGCGAGGTTGACCTGTATCGCGGCATTGTCTCGATCTACAAGGCGCTGGGCGGTGGCTGGCAGCCGGACTCGGTGGCCAGCGTGCGCTGAGTTCCCACTTTTTAAACGACTCCTTTGGTTGGCTCCTCCCCCAACCGTTTGCCCCGCTGGCCTTGGCTTGCGGGGCTTTTTTTGGTTTGTTTACAGGTCGCTGATGGTGCGGCCGGGCACATGCCTTGATTGCTGTGCTGCCCTTGCAGCCCACGCCAATCTGCCCCAAGCTTCCACTTCCCCCGCCATGGCCCCCTCCGATGCCCACACGCCACCGCTACCTGATCGCTGCTTTACTGCTGATTCTGGTATCAGTCGGCATCGCCTACCTGCGCCGCGATACCCCGCCAGCACAACCGACACTACCCCCGCACAGCTACGCCAAAGCCCTGCGCCAGGCGCATGAAGGCCAACCGGGCGCCGCGCGGGTGCTCTACCAGCAACTGCAACGCAACGACCTGGCGCCGATCCGCCGCGCAGCCCTGTACGCAGAGCTGCCCAACTACCCCTCGCCACAAGCGCTGAAACTGGCCCGCATGGACCTGGAAAACGATGAGCCCTTGGTCCGTCGAGCAGCCATCGCCAGCATCCGCCGCCTGCTGCCCGCCGCACAACGCAGCCTGGTTCTTGGCCCCCTGCTCGATGATGACGAGCAAAGCGTACGCTTTGCCGCCGTCGATGCCTTGCTTGGCCTGGACCCCGACGCCATTGGCCTGTACTTCGGCCCACTGCAGGCGGCACTGGAGCAATACCAGCAAACGCTGGAAAAACAACCTGAGGATGCGGCGGCCCAGGTGCACCTGGCACGCCTGTATCTGCATGAGAATGACTACACCGAGGCCGCAGCCGCCCTGCACCGCAGCCTTGCATCAAACCCGGACAACCTCGACGCCCTGGCGACCCAGGTACGCTTGCTCGAACGTCAAGGCCACCACGACCAGTCCCGGCAGGTACTGGCCCAGGCACTGGCGCTACGGCCGGATTCGGCCTTCCTGCAACACGAACTGGGGCGCTGGCTGATCCGCCATGGCCAGCGCGAGTTCGCCCTGCTCGCGTTGTCCCGCGCGGTCGAGCTGGAGCCGGACAATGCCGACTATCGCTATAACCTGGCAGTGACCCTGCACGACCTGGAACAGTCCGATGCAGCGCAAAAGCAGCTTGAAACCCTGCTCAACCGGCAACCGGCCAATCGGCGGGCACGGGTGTTGCTGATTCGATACTGGAAAGAAACAGGTCAATTGCAGAACGTTCAGGTGCTGCTTGCCGAACTGGAGCGGCAAAACCCGGATGACCCATTTCTGCAGCAAGGACTTTAGATACGTTGAACCCTGGGGGTTTGCCTGTGGTCCAGTGGGTAACGGACCACTCACGGCTTGGCCAGGCATGGCCGCCCTTAAGGAGAATCACATTGGCCAGCTCGCTGTCGCTGGACGAACGTGCCTTGATTCTGGCACCCAGGCAACTTGCCACGCACACCTCGACGTTTCTGACGAGCGCTGGCATCGATTGCGTGTGTTCGCGCGACATCACCCACCTGCGGGGCGGGCTGGACAGAGGCGCAGGCTTGCTGGTCGTCGACGAACACACGCTCAACAGCAGCCAAAACGAACTGCTGCAGGCTTTTATCGACCAGCAACCGCCCTGGTCGGACCTCCCCATCGTGCTGCTCACGCAAACCCCACAAGCCTCAGCCAGCCCCTGTACGCCCGCGGACCATCCACTGGGTAACCTGACACTGCTGGCTATTCCGTTCGAAGATGAACAGTTGCTTGAACTGATCAAGTTGGCGCTGCGTCAGCGTCGCCGGCAATACCTGGCTCGCGACCAGTTAGTCGATCTGCAGCAACGCCTGGATGGACACAGCGAGGCACAGCACAGCACCGAGCAGGCTATGCACCAGACCCGCAAGATGGACGCCATCGGGCAATTGGCCGGGGGGGTGGCTCACGATTTCAATAATCTGCTGACCAGTATCGGGGGGAGCTTCGAACTGATCGACAGGCGGTTGAAACAAGGCAGCACCAAAGGGTTGGAAGGCCTGCTCAGCAGGGGGCAGGAGGCCGTTTCGCGTGCAGCGCGCCTCACCCATCGGCTGTTGGCGTTTTCGTCCCGACAATCGCTGCACAGCCGTCGCATCGACTTACGGGCACTGCTGCAGCCACAACGGCTGGAGGCCGTACTGCAGCATGGCGTATTACTGCAACTGCAAATACCTGAACACACCTGGCCAGTGGCCGGCGACGACACACAGTTGCAAGAAGCCGTGGACAACCTGCTGCTCAATGCCTGCGAAGCCATGCCCAACGGTGGCAAGGTGCGTGTCGAAGCCAGCAATCGAGAGGTAGCAGCGACGCAGTTCGCCGATGGCAGCCTGGCGGTGGGCGACTATACGTGCCTGAGCGTCACTGACGAAGGCCAAGGCATGTCGCAGAGCACGCTCGAACATGCCTTCGAGCCGTTCTTCAGCACAAAGCCGGTGGGCCAAGGTATCGGCCTGGGCCTTTCGATGGTCTACGGCTTCAGCAAACAGTCCCAGGGGCATGTGGTACTGCATAGCCAGATAGGCCAAGGTACCCGCGTAGATCTTTACCTGCCGCGCCACCTGGAGCAGGAGCAAACCCAGGTGCAAGCAGCCCCACCACGTTCACAGGGTGGCGGCCGCACGGTGCTGGTGGTCGAGGATGATCCGGATGTGCGCCAGTTGTTGTGCCAGACCCTGCAGGAGCAGGGTTTCCCGTGTTGCAGTGCCTGCAATGCCAGTGAGGCCCTGCAGGTATTGCGCTCATCCAAGGCAATCGACCTTTTGGTCAGCGACGTTGGCCTTCCAGGCATGAACGGGCGGCAATTGGCAGAGATCGCCCGTACCTTGCACCCGCATTTGCCCATATTGTTCATCACTGGCTACACCGAAACGGCAATGGCCCGGGAGGGTTTTCTCGGCGCCGGCATGCAACTGATGTGCAAACCATTCGAACTGGCGCAATTTCATGCCCGAGTGATGCAGATTCTCGGTGAGACCTGACGGGCTCAGTCGTCCAGCAACAGCAGCGCCTGGTTGGCCAAGGTCGACAATTCAAAGGGTTTGATCAGCAGCGCCGTGCCTGGCACTTGCAACAGGCCAGGTTCCAGCGGTTGATCGGTATAGCCGGTGATGAACAGCATCTTCTGGCAAGGGTTGACCGTACGCATGGCCTTGGCCAATTGCTGCCCACTGAAGCCTTCAGGTAGCCCGATGTCGGTGATGACCAGATCGTACGGGCCATCGTGACGAAAGCGCTCCATCGCGGTATTGGCGTCGGCCACATCAATTACCGTAAAACCTCGCTCGCGCAGATACTCGCCCATGACCGTGCGCAGGTTATGCTCGTCGTCGATCAACAACACACGCTGCCCGCTGGCCAGTGAAGCCTGGGGCATCGCCGCCGCAGGCGTTTGCGGTATCGCTTCCAGGCATCGGGGGAAGAGCATGCAGACCTTCGTACCTTGGCCCGGTGACGACTCGATCCATACGTAACCGCCAGATTGGCCGACGAAACCGTGCACCATCGCCAGCCCCATCCCTGAGCCGCGCCCAGTGGGCTTGGTGGTAAAAAATGGCTCGAAGGCCTTGGCCACATCCTTGGCCGGCATGCCATGGCCATCGTCCATGATCTGCAATCCAAGATAGTCACCTGGCGCCAGACCGCCCTCTTCAGGGAAGGCCGAGGCCAGCCTGGTGTTGATCGTGCGAATCGCAACGTTGCCGCGGCCCAGGCAGGCTTCTCGCGCATTGGCGCACAGGTTGATCAGGCTGTTATCCAATTGGCCGACATCCAGACACACGGTCCATGGGTCGACATCCAATTCCCAGGACAAACTCATTTCAGTGCCAAGTGCATGGCGCAACATCGGTTCCATGGCGGCCAGGTGGCGGTTCATGTCCAGCGGTGCCGGGGCCAAAGGCTGATGGCGGGAGAAAACCAACAGGCGGTGGGTCAGGTTCATGGCCCGCTGCACCGAGTCGCGCGCCAACGCCACGTAACTGTCAATGCGCTCCATGCGCCCCTGGCTCAAACGCCGCTGCAACAATTCAAGGCTGCCGCCAATACCCGACAACAGGTTGTTCATCTCATGGGCCATGCCCCCGGCCAGATGACCGACCACCTCCAGCCTCTGGGTGTTGCGCAGCAGGACCTGAGACTGACGCATGGCCGCCTCACGGTCGCCTGTAATGTCTCGCCCAACGGCAGTCAGCACCGAGCCGTCGAAGCTGCCACTCCAGTGGAACCAGCGGTAATGCCCGTCGACATGGCGCACACGTGTTTCGAGCTCTGCAGGCCCTCTGTCGTTGACGAAATCGATTGCAGCCGCTTCAACTTCATCCCTGTCGGCCGGATGAACCAGTTCCAGGATCGACATGCCCCGCACCTCAACCTCGCTCCAGCCCAGGGCGCGATGCCAGGCCGGGTTGGCTGCCAGCATCTTCAGGTCCAGGCTCACGGTGATCATGGCATCGCGCGACAGGCGCCACATGTAGTCGCGGTCAGCCATGTATCGCGCTATCTGACGCTCGAATGTCTGCGCCTGCTCGCGCCACTTGCCATGTGCGGTCACACCGGCGGAGCTCTGGATCACGGTGTGAAGCATACCTACAACTTCATGGTGCTCGTCACGGATTGGCGCATAACTGAAGACGTACCACGCCTGCCCCCCCGTCTTTGCGCACTTGATCTCATAAGGCTGATCATCGACAAAACTGGTACCACCCTGCAGTGCCTTGAACACCCATGGACCGATATCGTCCCAAACGTCGCTCCACAACGAATCGAAGCGCCTGCCCAGTGCCTGATCCAGGCCACCCAGCAGCGCCACATAGGAATCGTTGTGAACAACGGTCATATTGGGCCCCCAGACCACGGCACTGGGGAAAGAGGAAAGGAGCATCATGTCGATCGCAATGCGCAACGAAGGCTCCCAGTGCGGCAAGGGCCCAAGGTCCGTATGCCGCCAGTCGAACTGCACGATCCTCTCCCTCATGCCACCGTCCGACTCTTTTGTAGGGGTCAGTAACACGCCGTTCGGCGAGGGATCGTAAGGAGTGCTGTTAGCGACCAAGGTGATGGTTCCACTGTTGCTCAAGACTGACGAAGTGATCCTGCATCATCGGCTCCCCGGTTAACTGCTGCAATAGGCCATTTGCACCACGCCTGCACTCTGGCACCCAAGAGCGGGCAGTGCAAACAACATCGGCCAGCGCAGGAAGCAGCACAAGGCCACTCCCCATACGCTTGCCCGCAAACGCCAGCTATGCTCTATAGGCTTTGCGTGCCATGAGCTGACTTCCCGTTTGATTACAGGCAGGAGTGTAGTAATGAGCAAGAAAATTCTGGTGGTGCTGACCAATACCGCCAAATATCCGACCCTGAGCAGGGCAACCGGTTTATGGCTGGGTGAAGCCGTGCATTTTGTCGATGTGGTTCAGCAGGCAGGTTTCACGGTCGACTACGTCAGCCCCGGCGGCGGCTACGTGCCAATCGATCCGCACAGCCTGCAGATGGCCCCCGAGCTGGATTGGAGCTATTACAACGACAAGGCCTTCATGAACCAGCTGGGCGCCTCGCTAAGCCCCGGCCAGGTCACAGCAGACGAATACTGTGCCATCTATTACACCGGTGGCCATGGCGTTATGTGGGACTTCCCTGACAACCCGCAATTGCAGGAGCTGGCGCGCAAGATATACGAAAAGAATGGCGTTGTGGCCGCTGTCTGCCACGGGGTGGCAGGCCTGCTGAACATCAAGCTCAGTGATAACAAGTTGCTGCTCAAGGACAGCCAGGTCACCGGTTTTTCCAATACTGAAGAAAAGCTTGCCGAACTCGAGGAGGTGGTGCCGTTTCTCACCGAGAACGAACTGGGAGCACGAGGGGGTATTTACAGCAAGCATGATGATCCCTGGAAGCCTTTTGTAGTCTGTGACGGCCGCCTGATCACGGGCCAAAACCCCGCCTCTACGCGTTTACTGGCAGAGAAGGTAATTCAGACGCTCAATGGGTAATCCTTCTTACGTCTCGACAATGCAAATCCTCAGTCAGACACGGTTGCGGATTACAGTAGGGGCACCCCTGAATACATAGGCTCTTCGGTCAACTGTCCATCCCGGACAACTCGGATCAGGAGGGCTTCAGTCCCATGTCAAAATTCAGGGTTCTCGGTCGAAGCATGATGGCGCTGCTGCTGACACTGGCGATCAGTTCGATACCTGTTGCGTCAGGCTTGATGGTGATGATCTATCAGCACGATAACAAGCTCAAGGAGACGGCTCGCGTATCGTTGAAGGAAGCCGTCTTTTCCATTGATATGTCCCTTAACCGCTTGCACGACGCCGCTTTGGTGGCAATGCCGCTGGCTGGCAGCGCTTGCGAAACGGCCAAGGCGCACCTGTTGAAACAGGTTCAAGACGTCCGTTACCTGCGAGCGCTGGCATTGACCGCCGATGGCCGTATCTACTGTGACACCCTGGTTCCTCCCCGTGCGAAAAACAGGTTTGCGACTGGCTCCGAGGCACAGGTACAACTGATCTTCGATTCTCCTGCAGCGCCCAATGCAGTGCTTGTCGCCTACCAGCTTCGCCGCGAAAATCTGGGTGTGATAGCGTCAACCTACGGCATGGAGCTGCGCAACGAACTGCGTGCATTTCAAACCGGGCTGGTGTTGCTGCTGGAGTTCCAAGATTTTTACATCTGGGCAGATGGCGACAGCCGAGACCCTGCCCGCCCCTCTCAATCCGAGTTCTTCATGACCGGGAAATCGGACAAGTACGGCTACACCGTAAAGGTCGGCTATCCCGACGGCTTTGCCGCTGATGAAAGGCGCCAGATGCTGATGCAGATCCTGCCGTCACTTGCGTTGATCGGCATCATCACAGGTTCGATCTTCTACTGGGGGCTGTTCAGGCAATGGGGTAAGCGTGACTGTACCGCCGCCCGAAAAGCATGACGGCGGTACACTTCACTTATTGAACGTCGAGCACGCCTCGGCGAACCTGGTCGCGTTCGATCGACTCGAACAGCGCCTTGAAGTTGCCTTCGCCAAAGCCGTCATCGCCTTTGCGCTGGATGAACTCGAAGAATACCGGCCCGAGCAGGGTTTCAGAGAAAATCTGCAGCAGCAGGCGCTTGTCGCCTGCCTCGGAAGCGCCGTCCAGGAGAATGCCGCGAGCCTGCAATTGGTCGACCGGCTCACCGTGCCCTGGCAGGCGCTCTTCGAGCATTTCGTAATAGGTCTGCGGCGGCGCAGTCATGAAGCGCATGCCGTAGCCCTTGAGCGCATCCCAGGTCTTGAGCAGGTCATCGGTGAGGAAGGCCACATGCTGGATGCCCTCACCGTTGAACTGCATCAGGAACTCTTCGATCTGCCCCGCCCCTTTGGACGACTCTTCATTGAGCGGGATGCGGATCATGCCATCCGGAGCGGTCATGGCCTTGGAGGTCAGGCCGGTGTACTCGCCCTTGATGTCGAAGTAACGAATCTCGCGGAAGTTGAAGAGTTTTTCGTAGAAGCCGGCCCAGTAAGCCATACGGCCGCGATACACGTTGTGGGTAAGGTGATCGATGATCTTCAGGCCTGCGCCCGCCGGGTGGCGGTCGACGCCTTCGATGAAGTTGAAATCGATGTCGTAGATCGAGCTGCCTTCTTCGAAGCGGTCGATCAGGTACAGCGGAGCGCCGCCAATGCCTTTGATCGCCGGCAGGCGCAGTTCCATCGGGCCGGTTTCGATCTCGACTGGCTGGGCGCCCAACTCCAGGGCACGGGCATAGGCTTCATGAGCGTTGCGTACCCGGAACGCCATACCGCACACCGACGGGCCATGCTCGGCTGCAAAGTAGGAGGCGATGCTTTTCGGCTCGTTATTGAGAATAAGGTTGATGCCACCTTGACGATAAAGGTGCACGTCCTTGGAGCGGTGTGTCGCCACCTTGGTGAAACCGAGCATCTGGAACACCGGCTCCAGAACGCCAGGGGTTGGCGAAGCCAGTTCAATGAATTCAAAGCCCATCAGGCCCATAGGATTGTCGAAGATATCAGCCATGTTCGTGTCCTCATCTGCAGCGAAAATTATTGAGTGCGTGGGATGTGGTACGAAAATGGCGGCGAGCAGGGGATGCCGCGCACGCTTCTGGCGAGGAAGTCACCAATGATCAGCTTGAACCCTTGGTTTGTCATATAGTCCCATTCTCGGTGGGGTTGATCCTTCAATGAAGAAAGACCTTATTGTTGTAATCGTAAACCGATTCTACAGTGCGTAAATTTCTTTGTCGCGCATTAGTTCTCCGCCCGCGCCGACAAACGGCTATCCTCAGTCATTTCATGTAAAGATTACGCCAACATGCCCCTGCGCAGTAAAAGTCCCGCCCGCTGGAGCTGGCGCACCCTTCTCCCCTGGGGCGTTGGCATCTTGCCTCTGGCGTTCGGTCTGATCGTGATGAACTGGCAAATCGAGCGCGAACTGCGCGCCAGCAGCCAGGCCACCACGCGGCAAGTGGTCGAACAGGTCGAGCATATTCTCGACAGCCTTTCCGGTGCCGCTCAGGCCCTGCTGCCGTTGGCTGGCAGCCCGTGCGGGCAAGTCGAACTGGCCTTGCGTGGGCAAGTGACGCGCAACGCATTTGTGCGTTCGACCAACCTGTTCCGGCAAGACACGCTGTACTGCACCTCTCTGTTCGGCGAGTTCGACGAGCCGGTAGACGCCGGCGACTACACCGATGGCAAGCTGTGGCTGATGGACGGCAATTCGGTGACACCCGGGCACCCGTTGCTGGTGTATCGGGCCAGTGACGGCGACCGAGGCGCCATCACCACCGTGGATGGCGACCATTTGCTGACCGCACTGCGCCTTATCGGCCCCAGCGAGGCGCTGCAATTGCGTGTCGGCACGGCGTGGATGGGCAAGGATGGCGTGGTGCATCAAGGCCTACCGCCCACCGCGGCCATTGGCGACGTGACACTCGGATCGACGCACTACCCTTTCAGCGTTCACGGCGGTTATGCCGCCGACAAGCGGGGCGAAGTGCTGCGCAGCCGCTACCCGGCACTGCTCAGCTTGCTGCTGTTGCTCGGTGTTGCAGCAGGTTGCACTTGTCGCTGGCAAATCCGCCGCGCCAACTCTCCACGCGCCGAACTGCGCCGTGCGCTGGAAGCTGACGAGTTCCTGCCGTACTTCCAGCCGGTGGTGCGCAAAGGCGATTATCGCTGGGCTGGCGCCGAAGTGCTGATGCGCTGGAACCACCCGCACGAGGGCCTGGTGCGCCCCGACCTGTTCATTCCCTATGCCGAACACAGCGGCCAGATCGTCGACATGACCCGTGCGTTGATGCAGCACACGGCGCACAGCCTGGCGCCTTACGCTGCGTTGCTGGAAGACGGCTTCCATATCGGCATCAACATTACGGCCGATCACTGCCGCGACCTCGCCCTGATCGACGACTGCCGCACATTCCTCGAGCACTTCCCCCCCGGGCGGGTGGTGCTGACGCTGGAGCTGACGGAACGCAAACTGATCGAGGCCACCGGGGTAACCCTCGAACTGTTCGAAAAGCTCCACGAAATGGGCGTGATGATCGCACTGGATGACTTCGGCACCGGCCAGTCCAGCCTCAGTTATCTGCGCCAGTTCAAGGTCGACTACCTGAAAATCGACCAGAGCTTCGTGGCAATGATCGGAGGTGATGCACTGTCGCAACACATCCTTGACAGCATCATCGAGCTGTCGGCGAAGCTAGGCCTGGGCATCGTCGCCGAAGGCGTGGAAAGCGAAGTGCAGCGCGACTATCTGGCCCGTTATGGCGTAGACTTTCAGCAGGGCTATCTGTTCGCCAGGCCAATGCCGGCCGCGCAATTTCTTCAGGCACTGGCCACGCGCCCCGGCGTGAGACAGTTGCCGCATGACGCGGCCCCTGAGATCATGCGCGGCTGATCCAGCCGCCCATCCCGCTATTCGAGGCATTCGTGTCAAAAGGCATTCTCTGTTCGGTCATGGCCTCCTGCCTGTTCGCCGTGATGTACTTCTATACCTCCCTGCTCACCCCGCTCGATGGCGAAGAGATCTTCGGCTGGCGCACGCTGCTGACGCTGCCCTGCCTGACGCTGTTCATGCTGGCCAGCAAAGACTGGAAACGGGTCGGTGACTTGCTGGCGCGCGTGCGCCAGACCCCAGTGCTGCTGCTGGGCATGGTCGGCACCTCTTGGCTGATGGGCGTGCAACTGTGGCTGTTCCTTTGGGCGCCCCTGCACGGGCGCAGCCTCGAGGTCTCGATGGGCTACTTCCTGCTGCCGCTGGCGATGGTGCTGACGGGCCGCCTGGCTTACGGCGAACGCCTGTCACGCCTGCAAAAAGTGGCAGTGGCCTGCGCTGCGCTGGGCGTGGCGCATGAGCTTTACCAGCACGGCAGCTTTGCCTGGGAAACCATGCTGGTGATGGTCGGCTACCCCGTCTACTTCGTGCTGCGCCGACGCTGCCGCACCGACCACCTGGGCGGTTTGTGGTGCGACATGTGCCTGTTGCTGCCCTGGGCCCTGTACTTCGTCATCCAGGGGCCGTTGTCCAGCGCTGACCTGCTCACGCACCCAGGCCTTTACGGCCTGATTCCGCTGCTGGGTGCGATCAGCGCGTCAGCCCTGATCGCCTACGTGCTGGCCAGCCGACTGCTGCCGTTCAGCCTGTTCGGCCTGCTCAGTTATGTTGAACCGGTGCTGCTGGTGGGCGTGGCGCTGCTGCTGGGCGAAACCATCGGCCCGGATCAGTGGCTGACTTACCTGCCGATCTGGGCCGCGGTCCTGGTGCTGGTGCTTGAGGGTTTCAGGCACCTGCTGCGCCAACGTCGCCGTTCGGTTTGAGCCGCACCTGGCGCACCCGCCGTTCCTCCACCGCCACCACAGTCATGCTCCAGCCGTTCCAGGCCAGGTGGTCACCGACCACCGGCAGGCGGTCGAGCAGGCTCATCACCAGGCCTGCAAGGGTCTGATAGTCTTCGGTGGCACGCGCGCTGAAGCCGGTGCGCGCCTGCACCTGGCTGAGGTTCAGCGCACCGCTGACGACGAAGCCATCACCGTCCTCGATGATCGCCGGGCCTTCCACCTCGCTGGCATCAGGCAGCTCACCGGCGATCGACTCGAGGATATCGGTCATGGTCAGCAGGCCGGTGAAGTCACCGAACTCGTTCACCACGAAGGCGATGTGCGTCGACTGCCCGCGCATCTGCTCCAGCGCATTGAGAATGCTGAAGCTCTCCAGCAGGTTCAGCGGTGCCCGGGCCATGCGCTCCAGGTCCGGCTGGTTGCCCGAGAGCAGCTCCTTGAGCAGCTCCTTCTTGTGCACGAAGCCCAGCGGCTCATCGATGCGGCCGTCACGAATCAGCGGCAGGCGCGAGTAAGGTGAGTTGGCCAACGCCTCGGTAATGGTTGCAGCAGGCTGCGCCAGGTCGAGGACGTCGACTTCGGTACGGGCAGTCATTACCGTGCGGATCGGCCGCTCGGCCAGGTTCAGCACCCCACTGATCATCACCCGTTCGCGGCGGTCGAACAGCACATGTTCTTCACCACCGGCGACCAGTTCAGCGATCTCCTCGCCGACCTCGTCAGCCTCCACCCTGCGCCCGCCGAGCAAGCGCAGCACGGCGTGCGCGGTACGCTCACGCAATGGCCGATGCTGCTGCAGGCTTTGCTTGCGGCGGGCACGGGCGAGCTGGTTGAACAGCTCGATGAGGATCGAGAAACCAATGGCCGCATACAGATAGCCTTTGGGGATATGGAAGCCCAGGCCTTCGGCGGTCAGGCTGAAGCCGATCATCATCAAAAAGCCCAGGCACAGCATGATGACCGTCGGGTGGGCATTGACGAAGCGGGTCAGCGGCTTGCTGGCGACGATCATGATACCGATCGAGAAGATCACTGCGATCATCATCACCGACAGGTGTTCGACCATGCCGACTGCGGTAATCACCGCATCCAGCGAGAATACGGCGTCGAGCACCACGATCTGCGCCACGATGGGCCAGAACGCGGCATGGCGCACCGCGCCACTGGCCTGCGTGACATGGCCTTCGAGGCGTTCATGCAATTCCATGGTGGCCTTGAACAGCAGGAACACACCGCCGAACAGCATGATCAGGTCGCGGCCGGAGAAGCTCTTGCCGAACACCTCTAACAACGGCGCGGTCAGGGTGACCATCCACGAGATACTCGCCAGCAAGCCCAGGCGCATGATCAGCGCCAGGCTCAGACCGATCACACGCGCGCGATCACGCTGATGCGGCGGCAGTTTGTCGGCCAGGATGGCGATGAACACCAGGTTGTCGATACCCAGTACCAGCTCGAGGACGATAAGCGTCAACAGGCCCAGCCAGGCCGTAGGGTCGGCTAGCCATTCCATTAGCGGGTACTCACGAAGCAAGCGTCACGAAGACGGGGAAAGGATGGCCAGGACGGCCGAAAACTGGGGGGTTCCGCGAAGGTGCTCATGGGGACCTGGATAGAAAATAGGGAAAATGATCCTACAAGAGCAGAACAATATTCTGATAGCGCCAAACTATTACAAAACCTGTACGCAGTTTTGAGGGACTTTTCTTCAATATCTTGGTTTGGCTTCTGGGCAGCATGGCAAACACCCCTTCACACGGACATTCCCGATGAGCCTGTACCTCTCAATGGCTGCGTTTGCGCTGGCAGCATCGATATCCCCCGGCCCTGTAAACATCGTCGCCCTTGGCAGCGGCGCACGTCACGGCCTGCGCGCCAGCCTCGCGCATGTTGCCGGGGCGACCTTGGGCTTTTGCCTGCTGCTGGTGCTGGTGGGCCTGGGCTTGCACGCCCTGTTGTTGCGCTGGCCGTTGCTGGGCGTGGCGCTGCACTGGGGCGGCGTGGCGTTTCTGCTGTACCTGGCGTGGAAGCTGGCCAGTGATGACGGCCAGTTGGGTGGTGAGCAGCAGCAACGTGCACCTTCGGCCTGGGAGGGCGCAGCCATGCAGTGGCTGAACCCCAAGGCCTGGCTGGCGGCGGTGGCGGGCGTGGCTGCCTATACCGGTGGCGAGCAGCAGATGCTGTGGCTGTTCACCTGGATCTATGGGCCGATCTGTTTTGTTTCGGTGGCCAGCTGGGCTTGGGCAGGCAGCATGATTCAGCAGTACTTGCGCAAGCCGCGCTACCTGCAGATGTTCAACCGAGGCTTGGCGTTACTGCTGGTGATCAGTGCGCTGTATCTGCTCGCTTGATGCTCGCTGAGCCGGGCCTTCAGGCCTTGCGATAATGCCCGGGTGTCGCCGCCAGATGTTGCTTGAACGCACGCTGCAGATGCGCCTGGTCGGCAAACCCTGCCTCCAGTGCCACCTCGGCAATCGCCCGCCCCGTGCGCAGTTGCGCGCGGGCATACTGCACGCGCTGATCCAGCAGGTAGCCATGCGGCGTCAAGCCGAAACGCTGGGCAAAGGCACGGATCAGATAAGAGCGGGACAACCCGCTGGCAGCACAGATGTCTTGCAGCGTCAGCGGGTCGGTGCGGTGGGCCCGGATGAACGCAGCTGCCGCCTCCAGCTGCGGGTGATGGGCTTGCGTCTTACCGGTAGCAGCCTGCAGGTAGTCTGGCAGTGCATTGAAAAAACACGCCAGCCGGGCTTCTCGGTCATCCAGGTTGCCGTCGAACAGGTCGGCAAACACTTGCAGCACGGCACTGTACAGTGCCGGCGAGGTACTGCAGGTTTGCGCCGGCAAGTTGAAACCGAGCGCCTTCAGCCACGGCATGTCGACGAACAGCATCAGGTACGACCACCCCTGCCCTGCAATCGGATTGCACGTGTGGACCACACCGGGGTTCATGAGCACCGTGGTACCAGCGCCCACTTCGACTTGGCTGGTCCCACTCAGGTAGGTGCTGCGCCCCCCGGTGATCACGCCGAGCGAAAAGCTCTCATGGGAATGGGCGGCATAGCACACCTGACGCCCATCCCCAACGCGCCTCGCTTCTACAAAAGGCAACGCCGAATCCCGCCAGAACCGCGACACCTCGATCATCGCCCTGCCCTCACCTGCTGCTGTAGCCGGGCCTGTGCTCAGACGCTAACGCCTGCGCGACAAGAGCCACGCTTCGTACCCGGCTCGCCATCATACACACCCGTAAAAGGTGTGTTCAGCCGCGCCTTCTATGAAAGTTCAGCTCAAGGCATCACCGGCGGCACGTACTGCAAGGTCGTACCCAACGCCCACAGCAGCACCAGCACCAGCGGCACATGCACCAGCAGTTGCACGAACGAAAAGCCGATCAGGTCACGCGCCTTCAGGCCCAGCACCCCCAGCAGCGGCAGCATGTAGAACGGGTTGATCAGGTTCGGCAGCGCTTCGGCGGCGTTGTAGATCTGCACTGCCCAGCCCAGGTGGTACTGCAGGTCGTTGGCCACCAGCATCACGTAGGGCGCCTCGATGATCCACTTGCCACCGCCCGAAGGGATGAAGAAACCCAGCACCGCCGAGTACACGCCCATGAGCACGGCATAGGTGTCATGGGTGGCGATCTGGGTGAAGAAAAGCGAAATGTGGTGGGCCAGGGTCTGCTCGTCGACCCCCTTCACCTGGGTGAGGATGGCGGCGATCGAGCCATACAGCGGGAACTGGATCAACACCCCGGTGGTGGTCGGCACCGCACGCGCCACGGCATCGAGGAAGCTGCGTGGGCGCCAGTGCAGCAAGGCACCGAGCATGATGAACAGCAAGTTGTAGGTATTGAGCCCGGAGATTGCAGTAATGGCCGGTTTGGTGGCGAACTCCTGGTACAGCCAGCCGCCGGCCAGCGCCACCATCAGCAGGATCAGGATCGGGCTGTATTCCAGCCACTCACCCGGACGAGTGCGCTGGGGTGCGGGCGGCGCGGTAAAGCTGGGGTCGACACCGCAGTCTTCGGCACTGCGCGCACTGTTCGGGCCGGGTGCTGTCGCGTAGGCGATCACCAGCGAGACGATGACCAGCGCGGCCAGCAACACCCCGGACTGCCAGAGGAAGATGGTCTCGGTGAACGGAATCACGCCGGTTATCGACAGAATGGACGGCGGCAGGCTGGCCGGGTTGGCCTGCAACTGCGCCGCTGAAGACGACAGGCCCAGGGCCCAGACCGCACCCAGGCCCAGGTAAGCAGCGGCACCGGCGGCGCGGTAGTCCATCTTCAGGTCACTGCGCCGTGCCAGCGCGCGCACCAGCAGGCCACCGAACACCAGGGACAGGCCCCAGTTGAGCAAGGATGCCAGCATCGAGATCAGCGCCACCCAGCACACCGCCGAACGGCCGTTCTTCGGCACCCGCGCCAGGCGGTCGATCAGCCGTGCGGCAGGGGGTGAGCTGGCCACCACGTAGCCGCCGATGACCACGAAGGCCATTTGCATGGTGAACGGGATCAGGCTCCAGAAGCCGTCGCCAAAGGCCTTGGCGGTATCGGTAGGTTTGGCGCCCATGACCATGGCGCCGAGGCATACCAGCACCACTGCCAGGGCAGCGAACACCCAGGAATCAGGGAACCAGCGCTCGGCCCAGTTGGAGCAACGCAGGGCAAAGCGGGCGGAGCGGCTGTCTTGGATTTCAGCGGCCACGGTAACTTCCTTTTATTGGTTTTATGGGGGCTACGTTTCAGGCACAACGCACAAAACCCTGTGGCAACGACGGCTCCGGCGAAAGCGTTGGTGCATTGACCATCGCATTCGCAGCTGCCGCCGCTGCCACAGGGCTGGGGGGGTGTATCAGAAGGTCATTTCCTTCACATCATCCGGCACGATCAGCTTGCCGGCGGTTTTCGCGATGATTTCTTCAACACTCACCCCGGGCGCGGTTTCGCGCAGGATGAAGGCGCCGTTGTCGATTTCCAGGTAGGCCAGGTCGGTGAGCACCTTGCGGATGCAGCCGGCACCGGTCAGCGGCAGGCTGCAGCGCGGCAGCAGCTTGGACTCGCCATCCTTAGAGGCGTGGGTCATGGTGACGATGATGTTCTCGGCCCCGGCTACCAGGTCCATGGCGCCGCCCATGCCCTTGACCAGCTTGCCCGGGATCATCCACGAGGCGATGTTGCCCTCGACGTCCACTTCGAAGGCCCCAAGCACTGTGAGGTCGACATGGCCGCCACGGATCATGGCGAACGATTGTGCCGAATCGAAGATCGAGGCGCCGCGGCGGGCGGTGACGGTCTGCTTGCCGGCGTTGATCATGTCGGCGTCGATCGTGCTCTCGGTGGGGAATTCGCCCATGCCCAGCAGGCCATTTTCCGACTGCAGCATCACATCCATGTCAGCAGGGACGTAGTTGGCCACCAGGGTGGGGATGCCGATGCCGAGGTTGACGTAAAAGCCGTCCTTCAGTTCACGTGCGACGCGTTGTGCCATCTGTTCGCGGGTCAGTGCCATGGTGAGAATCTCTTTGTTGTTCTGGAGGACGGCGCTCAGGCCTTGACGGTGCGCTTTTCGATGCGTTTTTCGAAGGTACCCACAATGACCCGGTCGACGAAGATGCCGGGGGTGTGGATCTCGCTGGGCAGCAGCACGCCTGGCTCGACGATCTCTTCCACTTCGACCACGGTGATCTTGCCGGCGGTGGCGGCCAGCGGGTTGAAGTTTTGAGCAGTGTTGCGGTAAACCACGTTGCCGTAGTGGTCAGCCTTCCAGCCTTTGACGATGGCGAAGTCACCGGTGATCGATTCTTCCAGGATGTATTTGCGGCCCTTGAACTCGCGCACTTCCTTGCCTTCGGCAACTGGCGTGCCATAGCCGGTGGCGGTATAGAAGGCCGGAATGCCGGCGCCGCCGGCGCGCATTTTTTCGGCAAGGGTGCCTTGCGGGGTCAGTTCCACTTCCAGCTCGCCACTGAGCAACTGGCGCTCGAACTCGGCATTCTCGCCTACGTAGGAGGCAATCATCTTGCGGATCTGCCGCTCTTCCAGCAGTACGCCCAGGCCGAAGCCATCGACGCCGCAGTTGTTGGAAACCACGGTGAGGCCCTTGACGCCACGGCGCTTGATTTCGGCGATGAGGTTTTCCGGGATGCCGCACAGGCCGAAGCCGCCGGCCAGTACCGTCATGTTGTCGGTCAGGCCTTCAAGGGCCTGTTCATAGGTTGCTACGCGCTTGTCCAGTCCGGCCATGCTGATCCGCCTTTTGTAGTTGTTGACCGACGAGGCTGTCGGTGAGCGTGTGCAGGCATCTTCACCGTTGGCGACTGATTTGTTAATTTTGTTTTCGTCATCGATTGATAACTTTTTCAAAACAACCTGTGAGCCCGCCATGAACGTCAAGCAACTACGCGCCTTCGTCGCCGTGGCCAAGTACCAGAGTTTTGCCCAGGCCGGCGAACACCTGCATGTCTCGCAACCGGCATTGAGCCTGACCATCAAGGCGCTGGAGGACAACCTTGGCGGCGCCCTGCTCACCCGTACCACACGCAGCGTCAGCCTGACGGCCGAAGGTGAGGTACTGCTGCCACTGGCCCGGCGGCTGCTGGCCGACTGGGACGACACCGAGGAGATGCTGCGCCAGCGTTTCACCCTGCAATTGGGGCGGGTGTCGGTGGCGGCCATGCCGGCTTTTGCCGGCAACCTGCTGCCCCACTCACTCAAGGTGTTTCGCCAACGCTACCCGAAGGTCAACGTCACGGTGCACGACGTGATCAACGAGCAGGTACTGGAACTGGTGCGCCACCGCCGCGTCGAACTGGGCATCGGCTTCGAACCGGAAAACACCGACGGCCTGCGCTTCCACCCGCTGTACCTGGACCGTTTCGTTGCCGTGGTGCCCACCGACTCCCCGTTGGCCGAGCTGGCCGAAGTCAGCTGGGCGCAGTTGCTGGCCGAGGATTTCATCGCCCTGCAGCGCCCTTCGGCCGTGCGCCTGCTGCTGGAGCAGAACGTGGCGGCACTGCACGGCAAGCTGGCGGTGGCGTTCGAAAGCCACCAGCTATCGACCATTGGCCGCATGGTCGCCAGCGGGCTGGGCGTGAGTGCGGTGCCGGCGCTGTGCATCAACCAGATGCAGGAGCTTGGCGCGCGTTGCATTACCCTGGTAGCGCCCACCGTCGAACGGCGGATCGGCGTAATCGCCTTGAGCGACCATAAACTTTCCACTGCAGCGCAGGCGCTGCTCGAGGTACTGCTTTCCCACACACAGACTCCGGAGGTGACATGCGTTACATGAAACTGGCAGGTTGCAATGTGCCGGCCATTGGCCAGGGCACCTGGTACATGGGCGAAGACCCGGCACGCAGGGCTGACGAGGTGGCCGCCCTGCAACAAGGCATCGACCTGGGCATGAACCTGATCGATACCGCCGAGATGTATGCCGAAGGTGGCGCCGAGGAAGTGGTCGGGCAGGCCATTGCCGGGCGGCGCGATCAGGTCTTTCTGGTCAGCAAGGTGTACCCGCACAATGCCAGCCGGCGCGGCGTACCCGCTGCCTGTGACCGCAGCCTCACTCGCTTGGGCACCGATGTCATCGACTTGTACCTGCTGCACTGGCGCGGCCAATACCCGCTGGAAGAAACCGTCGAGGCGTTCGAGCGCTTGCGCGAACAGGGCAAGATTCGCCACTGGGGTGTTTCCAACTTCGATGTCGACGACCTGCGCGAGCTGGACAACCCTGATTGCGCCACCAACCAGGTGCTGTACAACCCGGTGCAGCGTGGCATCGAGTTCGACCTGCTGCCCTGGAGCCGGCAACGCGGGTTGCCGACCATGGCTTATTGCCCGTTGGCCCAGGCCGGGCAGCTGCTGCAGCATCCGCTATTGCACGAGATTGCAGAGCGCCATGGGGCCACCCCGGCGCAGGTCTGCCTGGCCTGGGTGACGCGCGAAGACGGGGTCATAGCGATTCCCAAGGCGGTGTCGCCGGAGCACGTACGGTTGAATGCGGCCGCCGCAGGCTTGACTTTGACCAGTGAGGACTTGCGGGCCATTGACAGGGCATTCCCGGCGCCAACACGCAAACAGCACCTGGCAATGGTCTGACCACTCGGCCAACAACGGCGACTGCGGCTGCTTTGCAGCCCGTTCGCCGGCCAAATCAATGGAAGTCCCGGCTCCTCACATCCAGCCCCTGCAGCAACACACTGACATCCTCCAACCGCCGTGCAATCAGGTGCCGCACCCCGTTCGCCTGTTCCAGGCGGCCACTCACCTTGAGCAATTGAGACCCCACCAGCGCGCGCCGCTGCCGCTCGGCCAGCTCGCGCCAAACCACCACATTGACCATGCCGAATTCATCCTCAAGGGTCACGAACGTCACCCCGCTGGCGGTCTGTGGCCGTTGCCGCCCCACCACCAGCCCAGCCACGGCGACTGCATCGCCATGCTCAACGCCCGCCAGTTCCTGAGAGCTGCGACAGCCCAGCACCCGAAGGCGCTGGCGCAGCAACGTCAGCGGGTGGGGCCCCAGCGTGGTGCCCAAGGTGGCGTAGTCGGCCACCAGGTCTTCGCCGGCAGTAGGCACAGGCAATGCCACCGCGGCTTCGGGCGTTGCCTGCAGTTCGGCGAACAGGGGCAGTTGCGGCTGCACCGCCGCGACCTGCCAGCGTGCCTGGTGGCGGTCATGTGCCAGGGCGCGCAACGCACCGGCATCGGCCAGCCGGGCGCGGGCTTTGCTGTCGAGGCCGGCACGCAAGCACAGGTCCTCGACATCGCGCCACGGCCTGACCGCCCTCGCCGCTTCGAGCCGCCGAGCATCGGCTTCGGCGAAACCGCGGATCTGCCGCAACCCCAGGCGGATGGCCAAGGCACCCTCGGCAACTGGCTCCAGTGTGCAATCCCACTGGCTGTGGCCTACATCCACCGGCCGTACCTCGATCCCCTGGCGGCGAGCCTCCTGCAACAGTTGGTCGGGGCTGTAGAAGCCCATCGGCCAGCTATTGACCAGCGCACAGGTGAATATCGCCGGCTCATGGCATTTGAGCCAACTGCTGGCATAGCACAGCAAGGCGAAACTGGCCGCGTGCGATTCCGGGAAGCCATAACTGCCAAAGCCCTTGATCTGCTCGAATATGCGCTCGGCAAACGCAAGGTCGTAGCCGTTGCGCAGCATGCCCTGCACCAGCCGTTCGCGGTGTGGCTCCAGGCCGCCATGGCGCTTCCAGGCGGCCATGCTGCGGCGTAACTGGTCGGCCTCGCCGGGGCTGTAGTCTGCCGCCACCATGGCCAGTTCCATGACCTGCTCCTGGAACAGCGGCACGCCCAAGGTGCGCTCGAAGACTTCCTTGAGCTTGAGCGATGGGTAGGTCACCGGCTCCTGCTTCAAGCGCCTGCGCAAGTAGGGGTGGACCATGTCGCCCTGAATCGGCCCCGGGCGCACGATCGCGACTTCGATTACCAGGTCATAGAAGGTGGTGGGCTTGAGCCGCGGCAGCATGGCCATCTGAGCGCGTGATTCGATCTGGAACACGCCCATGGTCTCAGCGCGGCTGATCATCGCGTAGGTGGCCGGGTCTTCGGGGGGGATCGTCGCCAGGGTCAGGTGCCGACCCCGGTGCTGCTGCAGCAGGTCGAAACAGCGGCGCAAGGCACTGAGCATACCCAGGGCGAGTACGTCGACCTTGAGCAGGCCGACCATGTCCAGGTCGTCCTTGTCCCACTGGATGACCGTGCGTTCAGCCATGGCGGCGTTTTCGACCGGCACCAGGTGGTCCAGCGGTTGCTCGGAAATGACGAAGCCGCCTGGGTGCTGAGACAGATGACGTGGAAAACCTATCAGCTGCGCGGCCAGCACCAGAATGCGCCGCAACGAAGGGCTGCCGGGCTCGAAGCCGGCCTCGGCCAGGCGTTGCTCGTCCGGGATGCGATCGCTCCAGCGGCCACAGCACTTGGCCAGGGCATCGACCTGATCGGCAGGCAAACCCAGCACACGGGCGACATCACGCACCGCGCCAGCGGCGTGATAGGTGTTGACCACAGCGGTGAGCGCTGCGCGGTGCCGGCCATAACGCCGGAACACGTACTGGATCACTTCTTCGCGACGATCGTGCTCGAAGTCGACGTCGATGTCCGGTGGCTCGTTGCGCTCGCGGGACAGGAAACGCTCGAACAGCAGCCGATGCTCCATCGGGTCGAGCTCGGTGATACCCAGCACGAAGCACACCACCGAGTTGGCTGCCGAACCGCGGCCCTGGCAAAGGATGTGCTGGCTGCGAGCAAAAGCGACGATATCGTGCACGGTCAAAAAGTAGCTTTCGTAGCCAAGCTCTGCGATCAAGGCCAGCTCCTTGGCCAGCACCTCGCGCACCTTGTCGCTCGGCCCCGACGGCCAGCGATGCGCCAGGCCACGCTCGCACAGCTGGCGCAACCAACTGGCCGGGGTTTGCCCCTCGGGCACCAGTTCACGCGGATACTGGTAGCGCAATTCACCGAGGTCGAACTGACAGCGTTCGGCAATGCAGAGTGTTTCGCTCAGCAGGTCGGGCGGATAAAGCTCGGCCAGTTGCTCCAGCGTACGCAGGTGACGCTCGCCATTGGCGAAGAGAAACCGACCTGCCTCGGCGACGCTGCAATGCTGGCCGATAGCGGTCATGCAATCCTGCAAGGCCCGCCGGCCGCGTACGTGCATGTGTACGTCACCGCAGGCCACGGCGCGAATGCCCAATTGCCCAGCCAGGCCGCGCAGCCGGGCCAGGCGGGCCTGGTCATCGCTGCCCCGATGCAGGTGCACACCCAGCCACAAGCGTTCGCCGAACAGGGCATGCAGCCACTGGCCGGTGACCAGGTCGCTGGAGTCCTCGGCAAGCCATAACGCCAGCAGCCCTTGGTGCAGTTCGCGCAGGTCGTCACGGAACAATTGGTAGCTGCCCTTCTCCGCTCGCCGACGGGCGCGGGTAATCAAGGCGCACAGGTTCTGGTAACCACTAAGGTCCTGTACCAGCAACACAAGCTTCGGGCCGTCGTGCAGGCGCACTTCACTGCCGACGATCAAGCGTATCTGCTGCGCTTTGGCAGCCTGCCAGGCACGCACGATGCCGGCCAGGGTGCACTCATCGGTAATCGCCAGGGCTTGGTAACCCTGTTCCCGAGCCCGGCGCAGCAGCTCTTCGGCGCTGGATGCACCGCGCTGGAAGCTGAAGTTGGACAGGCAATGCAGTTCGGCGTAGCCCGGTGCGCTCATGCGAACCAGCCCTGCAGCCACAAGGGGCCGGGCTGGGCCAGGTCGCGATAGGCCCAGCCGCGCAGGCCTTCTCGGGTTTCGATGCGGTAATAGTCGCGGCGCACATCACCGCCATCCCACCAGCCCGACTCGATACGCTCGGCCTGCCCCAGCAACCTGTGAGCGCTGCCATCCAGTGCCAGTGGCTGGGGCAACAACCAGCCCGGGCGGCTCCCGGGCAAGGCGGGCAGGCTGCCCTGCCCGCCTTGCTCGGCGGACTGCCAGGCACATTCGGGGCGGTGGTCGGCTTCAGCGCGCAGGCCCTTGACCGCTTCGTCGCCCAGGCGGGCACGCAAGCGCTCGCGCAGTTGCTCCCAGGGTTGGGCCTGGTGGGCGCGTGGGTCGAACAGCGCGTGGTGCTGGGGCACGAAAGCCGGCAAGTCATCGGCCACCAGGCGCAGTTTACGCACCGGTGCCGGAATGCGCAGAGGCTCCAGGCGCCCGCGCGCCAGCTCGAAGAGCATTGCCGCATCACGTTCTGCAGCCAGTAAGCCGACCTGCAGTTGCGTGTCCGGCCCCTCGGCGTGCTCCAGGTACAGGCAAAACCGCTGTACACCGCAGTCTCGCCCGGCGAGGAAAGCGGCCAGGTCGTTGAGCATGCGCCGCAACGGGAACAGCAACGCCTGGTGCGATTCGACGTCGAAGTTGAGCTCCAGTCGCGTTTCGAAACGGTCCGGCGGCTGATAGAAAGCCAAGCCAAGCGTACGCAGGCCCAGCAACTGGTCCAGGTGCAACTGGACCTGGGCACTGAAGCGCCTGGCCAATGCATCACGCGGCAAGGCCAGTACCTGGCCGAGCTGATGCAGCCCCATGCGGGCGAACGCTTCGGCGGCGTCCTGCGGTAAACCCACCCGCGCAATGGGCATGCGCGCAAGCGCCGCCCGGGTTTCTTGCGGGCAGCTCAATGCCAGCCCGTCATGGCCGTTGGCAAGCATGCGCGCCGCCACCGGGTTGGTGGCCAGGACAATCCGCTGACGCAGCCCCAGGGCTGCGAGTTCCCCGCGCAGGCGCGCCTCGAATACCGGCCAGGGGCCGAACAGTTGCAGGCTGGAGCCCACTTCCAGCAACAAGGCACGCGGGTAGTGCAGGCTGACCTGGGCACTGAAGCGGTAGGCCCAGGCCGCCAGCAATTGCTGCAGTTGCTCGATGCGCGCCGGGTCTGCTTCAACACAGGTGAAACCGTCGGCCAAGGCGCGGGCGGCCGTCAGGGTTAGCCCAGCGCGCAGACCGAGCGCCGCCGCAGCGGGGTTTACGGCTTGCACCACACGCCGCTGCACAGGCCCGCCAATCAGCACCAGTGGCGCATCGGCGTCATCGCGTTCACGCAGGATCGAGTCCAGCGCCAACTGTGGCAATAAGATGCAGGCCCAGAGCATGTTGCATCAACCCTGCCCGGCACAGGCTATGGCTGCAGCCGGCGGTAAACCGCCCCGGCACTTGAGCACACGCCATTGTGCGGGCCGCGCGTCGATGGCGATGCGCACCGCGGCCGGTGATGGATTGTGCGCGGCCTGTTGCGGCCTGCAGGCAAAAGCCAGCGCCTGCCCGGTTTCTGCCGCCACCTGCAAGCGCCGCAGCGCACGGTCATCGGCACGCTCCGGCCAGCACAGCACGGCGGCGCAACTGCCAGAGCGCAGACACTGCTCGGCAGCCCAGAGCGCGTCGGCCTGTTCGGCATCGACCTGGACCAGCCAGCGCAAGTCCACCCCGGCCGCTTGCCAGGCCGGTGCGTAGGGAATGAAAGGGGGCGCCACCAGCACCACTCGCCCGCTATCAGCGGTCAGCCGGGCCAACGAGGGCCACAGCAGTTGCAGTTCGCCACACCCGGGGCTGGCCAGCAGCAACTCGCTCAGCGCAGCCGCGGGCCAGCCACCCTCCGGCAACCGTTGATCAAGCGCCGCATGGCCAGTGGGCTGCAACCCGGTCGGCCGTACCCGGGCCTGCCGGCCGCGCCAGACCTGGCGCTGGTCCAGCAACCGGTCAAGATCGACCACCGCGCCCATCAGTCGCGCCTCAACAGGCCGCAGAACACGCCTTCGATGAAGAATTCGCGCTCAGGCCCCACATCGATCGGCGCATAGGCAGGGTTGCGTGGCAGCAGCCGGTAGCCGCCCGCTTGGCGTTGCAGGCGTTTGATGGTGACCTCACCGTCGAGGCGGGCGACCACGATCTGGCCATCACGGGCCTCGCCTTGCTGGCGGATGCCCACCAGGTCACCGTCGAAGATACCGTCATCGATCATGGAGTCGCCGCGCACCTTGAGCAGGTAGTCCGGTGTGCGTCGGAACAGGCTGGGGTCAATCAGCAACTGCTCGTGAATGCCCAGGTCGGGGCCAATCGGCGCGCCTGCAGCCACCTGGCCCAACACGGGCACTTCGAGAATTTCCGGGCGGCGCAAGGGTGCGGCCAGGCGGATGCCCCGTGCCTGGTTGGGCGTGACGTCGATGTAGCCGGCCTGACACAGGGCAGTGATGTGCTTGCGCGCAACGCTGCGTGAGGCAAAGCCGAAGCGGATGGCGATGTCGGCAAGGCTCGGCGGCTGGCCATGATCGGTGATGCGTTCACGGATGAAGTCGAGGATTGCGCGGCGTTTGGGGGTGAGATTGTCCATGGAGCACATTTGTACTCTTTTCGTCGAAGGCTGAACAGCCCCCTTCGTCGCCAGGTTTGGTTATCATCCCCTGACATGAGTTTTCTACTGCCTGGATGCCTGATGCTGACTGCACTGCTGTTCGATCTCGACGGGACCCTTACCGACACCGACACCCTGCATTTGCAGGCCTTCCGTCAGTTGTTGCGCGACCATGACGGCCGTGAGCTGACCCAGGCCCAGTTCGATTCGCAGATCAGTGGCCGGGCCAATGGGCCATTGTTTGCCGAGCTGTTTCCAAACGCCGGCGCGCATGAATGCCTGGCGCTGGCTGATCGCAAGGAAGCACTGTTCCGCGAGCTGGCCCCTGCCCTTGAACCCATGCCGGGCTTGCTGCGCCTGCTGCACTATGCCCAGGCGAGCCGTATCGACATGTGCGTGGTGACCAATGCACCCCGGCTCAATGCCGAGCACATGCTCAATGCAATGGGCCTTGGCGCACACTTCGAGCATGTACTGGTGGCCGAAGAGCTGGAACGGCCCAAGCCTGACCCGCTGCCGTACCTGACCGGCCTGCAGCGCCTGGGGGCAACGGCCGAGCAAGCGCTGGCGTTCGAGGATTCGTTGCCGGGCGTGAACGCGGCGAGCGGTGCCGGGATCTTCACCGTGGGGGTGGCGACTACACAGACGGCAGAACGGCTGATGGCTGCGGGGGCCAGGCTGGTGGTGGATGATTTTGACGATCCACGGTTGTGGGAGGTCATTGAAGCGATGCAGTGTGGCGATTGAGCCTCATGGTGTGACTGGGGTGGCGCGGCGCACAACCATTCGTCGCAGCAACAGGGCCTGCTGTCGATCTCACCCCGCCCCGCTCGACCACACTTGAACCCCCGTGCGGAGTCATCCTCATGAACCCTCAAAAGCCCGACATCGTCTCGCGCAGCCAATGGCTGGCCGCCCGCCGTCAGCTATGGCTGCATGAAAAGGCCTTCACCCACCAGCGCGACGAGCTGGCCGCCGCCCGCCGCGCCCTGCCCTGGGTCAAGCTGGAACAGCCCTACCGTTTTCAAGGCCCGGACGGCCAGCTGAGCCTCGCCGACCTGTTCGCCGGGCGCAGCCAATTGCTGGTCTACCACTTCATGTTCGCCGAAGGCTGGAGCGAAGGTTGCCCAGGCTGCTCGTTCCTCGCCGACCATTTCGACGGTGCCAACCTGCACCTGGCGCATCACGATGTTTCGCTGGTCGCCGTTTCGCGTGCCCCCCACGCTGAGTTCCAGGCATTTCGCCAGCGCATGGGCTGGCGTTTTCCCTGGTACTCGTCAAACGGCAGCAGTTTCAATGAAGATTTCGGCGTCAGTGTCGCCACTGAAGGCAACAGCCAATACAACTACGAACCCTATACCGGCAACGAAAGCGAGCTGCCTGGGTTGAGCGCCTTCTACCGGGACCCGGGCGGCACAATCTTTCACACCTACTCCACCTATGCCCGCGGGCTCGACATCCTGGTCAATACCTACAATTTCCTCGACATCGCGCCATTGGGGCGCAACGAGGCAGGCACCATGGATTGGGTGCGGCATCACGATCGCTACGAAGGCCAGCCCGGCAAACCTCATTGCTGCCATGACTGAACACGCCACAGTGCCGCCTGTGCCATGGCTGAACAGCCCAGGCGGCACAATGGCTGCAGTTCGGCAGAATACGGCCATACTTGAGCCCGTCGCCCTTGCATTACAGGCCCCCCATGCTCAAGCGCTTGCCCATGTTCCACCTACGAACCCTGGTTGTCGGCATTGTCGTGCTGGCGTGCCTGGCAACCCTGTGCAACACCCTCGCTGTCGCCTACCGGGTGCAGCACCGCGCCTTGGTAGACCTTGAGCTGAAGGCCAACCAAGCCTATGCGAGCAAACTGGCATCGGATATCAACGAGTTCCTGCGCTCGGCACACAACCACCTGTCCTACACCGCCGGGCAACTGGACGGTGGCCTGGACGACATGACCATGCTGAAAAAGGAAGCCAAGCGCCTGCAGGTGCAGGACAAGGACTTCAACTCCATCGTCATCGTCAACGCCCAAGGTCAGGTGCTGGTGGCTTATCCGAACATTGAACAGGTCACCAGCCACCACCAGCACTCCGGTGAAATCCGCCAAGCCGTGCAAGCCCGTCAGCCGTGGGTCAGTTCCGCCTACACCTCGCGGGGGGGCGAACTGGTGATATTCGTTTCGCAGCCGGTCTTTGCCGCCGATGGCCGTTACCTGGGCATTGTCGGCGGTTCGGTGTTCCTCAAGAAAGAAAGCGCACTGCATACGTTGATTGGCCTGCACTACCAGCAGGACGGTACCTTCGCTTTCGTCGCCGACGCCAATCGACGCCTGCTGCACCACCCCGACCATGCGCGCATTGGCACCCAGGTCAGCAGCAGCCCGACGATCAGCGCGGCCTTGCGTGGCGAGGCAGGCACCCTTGAAGTGCCCAACTATATCGGCGTTCCCATGCTCGCAGGCTTTGCCCCGGTGCCTGAAGCGCACTGGGCAGTGGTGGTCCAGACACCGCGGGATCTGGCCTTGGCACCACTGGGCGAAATGACCCGCAAGGTGCTGCTTTATATCCTGCCGGTCAGCATTATCGGCTTGCTGTTGATGCTATGGATGACCTACCGCCTGACCTTGCCGTTACGCCAACTGGCACACAGCGCCAGTCACCTGTCCGCCACCCAGACCGGCGAACAGCTGCGCCGTATCGACGCGTGGTACGTAGAGGTCGCAGCCATCCGCCGCGCCTTGCTGACAGGCGAGCAATTGCTGCAGGAAAAATTCGGCAAGCTGCGCCAGCAGGCTCAGAGTGATGCCCTCACCGGCCTTGCCAACCGGCGTGCCATGCAGCTGGCGCTGGATGCCTTGATGCAAAGCTCTAGAGCATTCGCCGTGCTGGCCCTGGACATCGACCACTTCAAACGGGTCAACGACACCTTTGGCCACGATGCTGGCGACGAGGTGCTCAAGCACCTCGCCGAGCTGCTGCGTCACAATTCACGCCAGGATGATCTGCCCTGCCGGGTCGGCGGCGAGGAATTCACCATGCTGCTGCCGGACACTGGCCTGGCCGATGCCCGGCGCATTGCCGAACGGATCCGCAGCGCAGTCGAACAGGCTGACTCACCCCATGTGGGCAAGCTTAGCGTGTCGATTGGCGTAGCCTGCCGCCGGCCCGATACACAACAGGCCGACAGCGTGCTCAAGCAAGCCGACGAGCAGCTATACAAGGCCAAGCACAGCGGCCGCAACCGCGTCGAAGTGCTTGACCTCAGCCCCTCACCCCCAGCATCCCCCGCTCCACGATGAAATCGATCACCGCCTGCAGGCCCTCGCCTTTCTTCAGGTTGCTGAAAGTCCAAGGGCGCTCCGGGCGCATACGCTGTGTATCGCGCTCCATCACCTCCAGCGAGGCGCCGACGTAGGGCGCAAGGTCGGTCTTGTTGATCACCAGGAAATCGGACTTGGTGATGCCGGGGCCGCCCTTGCGCGGGATCTTCTCGCCTTCGGCGACATCGATCACGTAGATGGTCAGGTCGGCCAGCTCCGGGCTGAAGGTAGCACTAAGGTTATCGCCACCGCTCTCCACGAAAATCACTTCAAGGTTGCCGAACTTGCGTGCCAGCGCCTCCACTGCTGCAAGGTTCATCGAGGCATCCTCGCGGATGGCGGTGTGCGGGCAGCCACCGGTTTCGACGCCAACGATGCGCTCGGGCTCCAGGGCGCCAGCCTCGGTGAGGATGCGCTGGTCTTCCTTGGTGTAGATGTCGTTGGTGACCACGGCGATCTGGTAGTGATCACGCATGGCTTTGCACAGGCATTCGAGCAGCGCGGTCTTGCCGGAGCCGACCGGGCCGCCGACGCCGACGCGCAGGGGTTGCTGATAGCTTTGCATTAAGGCAGTCCTCAGGAACGGAACAAACGGGTGTATTGGGTTTCGTGACGCGATGATGCAATGGCCAATAGCGGCAGGCCGCCACCGAGCTGGTCGTCGCCAAGCGCCAGGGCCTGGTCGATGACGCCGGGCAGTATCTCGCCCAGGTCGCGCAGCAGGGTCTGGGCCGCCTGCTGGCCGAAGGGCACCAGTTTGACCCCAGCCATGACCGCGCCCTCCAGCCAGGCGAAGGCATGCCCGAGGGCAAGCTGGCGCAACGGGATCGACCAGTGCACGGCCAGCCAGGCCATGCCGCCCAACTGGCTGAGCTCAAGGCTTGGGCGCCAGGCCGGGGCCTGGCCCAGCTGCCAGCCATCGAGCAAGCGTGCCAGGGCCGCGCCACGCTGCTGCTCTTCCAGGCGCAGCTCGGCGGTTTCGCGGTTGGCCAGCAGAAAGCGGCTCCAGCGCGCAAACGCGTCGGCATCATCGGCCTTGCACGCGTGGTACAGGCGCGCCAGCACCGGCCAGTCCAGGTAAGCGAGGGTGTCGTGCATCTGCTCGCGCTGCCAGGCACTGAAGCTTTTGATGTCACGCACCCAGCCCGCCTCGACGGCCCATTCAAGGCCTTGCGAGTAGGTAAAGCCACCCACCGGCAAGCCGGGGCTGGCCAGCTGCAACAAGCGCAGCAGTGCCAGATCGCTGTTCATCAACCGGCCAGCACAACAGCGGCGCCGGCAAGCATGCCGCCGCCAAAGGCTTTCTGCAGGGCGCTATGGCGGCGCAGCAGGCAACCGACAGCGAAGCCCACTACCAGCAGCAAGCCGCTCACGGTGACGAAACCGGCGCTGAACAGCCAGAAGGCGCTGGGAGTGGCTTCCACGCCGTGGGCCCAGCCATGGAACAGGGCAAACACCGGCATGGCCAGCGCCAGCAGCAACTGCCGGCTAGGCAGCAGTACGGCAACGCCAGCCACCAGCACCGACACGGCGATCATGGTTTCCATGCCCAGCACATCACCGAACAGGTGGCCGCATAGCGCACCAGCGAACATTGCTGCCAGGGTTGCCAGCGGCAAGGCCAGGTTGCGCCGGGTCAAGGCCGCCAGCACGCCAGTCCCCAACAGCATCAACAAGTGGTCAAGGCCGGTCAGCGGATGCAGCAGGCCATCGTGCAGCGGGTTGCTG
>NZ_MOMO01000163.1:0-1226 GCF_009933855.1 Pseudomonas sp. SG-MS2
AACAGCACGAACGGCCCCCGCCGTGCCACACCGGCAAGCAATGGAAAAGGCCAGGCGCTGAGCAGGGTCAGCCATACCAGGTAGTCCCAGGGCTTGCCCCACAACCGCACGGCCTGCCCGTCGAACCAGGTGTAGCAACCGATGCACAGGCCGATCAGCGCCACCACTGGCAGCATCGACCAGGGCAGGCGCTCACCCCCACCTCCCTGCCACAGCAGGCACGCCATGCCACACGGGATCAGCAATATGCCGATGATTTGCTGCTGGCTGAGCGACTCGCCGGCGAACGCCAGGGTCAGCCCCAGCACCACCAGCGGTGACAAGCCACGCATCAGAGGATAGACCAGCCCCAGATCGCCTACCCGATATGCCTGGATCAGCAGGAATCGGTACAACTGCTCGGCCAATGCCGAGGCGATCAGCCAAGGCCAGATCTCGGCAGGCGGCAGGTCCACGAAGGCCACTGCGAGCACGGCAAAGGCCAGGGCTACCGAGTCCATGCTGGCGATCACCAGCAAGCGCTCGCCACTGAATTTGATCAGGGTGTTCCAGGTCGCGTGCAGCAGGGCTGCGACCAATACCAGGGAAGTTGCCAGCACGCCTTCAGGTCCTTGTGACGTTATCAGCCACTGAATATATAGCCTTGGTAGTGACAATGGGCGCGAGGCGGTTCTGCATCAAATGCGGAACGAAACCAGCCAGCCAGGTCAAAAACTGTGTCCCGAGACCCTCGCCAGATCATCAAAGAACTGCCCGAGCCATTCGGGTTACGACTTGGAAGCCATTGTTACAGGATTTGGGATGCTTGAATTAGTTGCTGCGTTTATCTGCCTCACAACACTCCTCACCTACGTCAATTACCGCTTTATCGGCCTGCCACCCGCCATCGGCGTGATGGTCACGGCACTGCTGTTCTCGCTGATGCTGCAGGGGCTTAGCCTGATCGGCTTCCCGGGCCTTGAAGAACGCGTCGAAGGGCTGATGAACCAGATCGACTTCAATGACCTGTTGATGCACTGGATGCTGGCGTTTCTGCTGTTCGCCGGCGCACTGCACGTCAACCTCACCGATCTGCGCAGCTACCGCTGGCCGATCGGGCTGCTGGCAACGCTCGGCGTGCTGATCGCCACCGTGGTGATCGGCTTTCTGTCGCACTGGGTGTTTGCGATGTTCGGCTGGCAGGTGCCGCTGATCTACTGCCTGCTGTTCGGTGCACTGATCTCGCC
>NZ_MOMO01000164.1:0-47583 GCF_009933855.1 Pseudomonas sp. SG-MS2
CGAGCCAGCTCTGCATCATGCCGGCGGCCACCGCCGAGAGGATGCCCGACACCCCAAGGCGCTCGGCCAGTACATAGGCGGCAAACGGCAGCAAGAGCATGAAAACCACGTGGGTGGCCGGGTCATCCCAGCCACGTGCGATCATCCAGGCGCGCAGCCTGCCAATCAGCCAGCTCAGGGCAACACCAACCGCCAGCCCGCCGATGGCAACCAGGACAAAGCTGAAGCTAGCATCGGCCAAAGAAAATACGCCGGTGATCGCCGCTGCCAGCGCGAACTTGAAGGTCACCAGGCCAGAGGCGTCATTCATCAGCGCCTCACCCTGAAGCATGCGCATCAGCGGAGTGGGAAGGCGGTCCTGGGTGATGGCCGACACTGCCACGGCGTCGGTAGGCGACAACACGGCCGCCAGGGCAAAGGCCACCGCCAGCGGGATGCTCGGCAGCAGCCAATGGATGAAGTAGCCGGCGCCGACCACCGTGAACAGCACCAGCCCCACGGCAAGTGCCACCACCGGCCCGCGGATGCGCCACAGTTCGCGTTTGGGGATGCGCCAGCCGTCGGCAAACAGCAACGGCGGCAGGAACAGGAAAAGGAACAGCTCAGGGTCCAGGGCCACATGCAGCCCCAGGGTCGGCCAGGCCAACAGCGCACCGGCTCCGATCTGCACCAGCGGCAGCGGCAAGGGGATCACCCGCCCGACCAGTTTCGACACGCTTACCAGCGTCAGCAGGATGAGGACGGTATAGGCTGACTGCATCCGTTAAAGCTTCCTTTGTGAACCGAAGTCAATCCAGGGCGAAAAATCGCCACAGAAGCACTATGTTAGCGGGGTGGGGTAATCATGGGCCGCTGCACGAAAGTCGCAGGAGGCGGATGAATATGTAACATGATGATACTGGAGTTGGGCTGGCAGGGCATGGCGTGAGCCTTAACAGGGCCACTGGGACGCCCCCTCCCCCCGAGTGCGCCCATTTAGCCCCACCCGTGGCGCTCAAAGAGTCGTTCCCGCATAATCGCGCGACTGACATTCGGCAATGGAGAGATTGGGGCAGCCTGTGGCCCCAATGCACACAATGACCTACACGCTCTACGGCATCAAAGCCTGCGACACCATGAAAAAAGCGCGCACCTGGCTCGAAGACCAAGCCATCGCCTACGAATTCCACGACTACAAGACTCAAGGCATCGACCGTGACAGCCTGAACCGCTGGTGCGACGAGCACGGCTGGGAAGTGATCCTCAACCGTGCCGGCACCACGTTCCGCAAGCTCGACGATGCCAGCAAGGCCGACCTCGACCAGGCCAAGGCCGTCGAGCTGATGCTGGCCCAGCCGTCGATGATCAAACGCCCGGTGCTCGACCTTGGCGCACGCACCCTGGTCGGTTTCAAACCTGACCTGTACGCCGCTGCGCTGGCCTGAGTCCATCTACGCATCGCACCCTATTTCGCACGAGGTAATCACATGTCCAATACCCTGTTCAGCCTGGCCTTTGGTGTCGGCTCCCAGAACCGCCAGGGCACCTGGCTGGAAGTGTTCTACGCACAGCCACTGCTCAAGCCGAGCGCCGAGCTGGTCGCCGCCGTCGCGCCGATCCTCGGTTATGAAGGTGGCAACCAGGCCATCACCTTCAGCAATGCCCAGGCCGCGCAACTGGCCGAAGCCGTCAAAGGCATCGATACCGCCCAGGCTGCCCTGCTGACCCGCCTGGCCGAAAGCCACAAGCCGCTGGTCGCCACCCTGCTGGCCGAAGACGCTGCCCTGGCTTCGACCCCAGAGGCCTACCTCAAGCTGCACCTGTTGTCGCACCGCCTGGTCAAGCCGCACGGCGTGAGCCTGGCAGGCATCTTCCCGCTGCTGCCGAACGTCGCCTGGACCAACCGGGGCGCCGTCGACCTGGCCGAGCTGGCCGAGCTGCAACTGGAAGCGCGCCTCAAAGGCGAGCTGCTGGAAGTGTTCTCAGTGGACAAGTTCCCGAAGATGACCGACTACGTGGTCCCGGCCGGCGTGCGTATCGCCGACACCGCCCGCGTGCGCCTGGGCGCCTACATCGGCGAAGGCACCACCATCATGCACGAAGGCTTCGTCAACTTTAATGCCGGCACCGAAGGCCCGGGCATGATCGAAGGCCGTGTCTCGGCCGGCGTATTCGTCGGCAAGGGCTCGGACCTGGGTGGCGGCTGCTCGACCATGGGCACCCTGTCCGGTGGCGGCAATATCGTCATCAAGGTCGGTGAAGGTTGCCTGATCGGCGCCAACGCCGGCATCGGTATCCCGCTGGGCGACCGCAACACCGTCGAAGCCGGCCTGTACATCACAGCCGGCACCAAGGTCAACCTGCTCGACGAGAACAATGAGCTGGTCAAAGTGGTCAAGGCGCGCGACCTGGCTGGCCAGACCGACCTGCTGTTCCGCCGCAACTCGCTCAACGGCGCCGTAGAGTGCAAGACGCACAAATCGGCGATCGAGCTGAACGAGGCGCTGCACGCCCACAACTGAGAACTCCCGAAGGGTTCGAAGTGTTAAGATCGGGTCTGGCGCACTCACGCCAGACCCGATTTTCATTCCAGGCCCCGTGATCATGTTCCAGCCCTCCCCCTGGCGTGCCGATTTCCCCGCCATCGCCGCCCTGCAACGGCAGCACCAGACCTACCTGGACAGCGCCGCCACCACCCAGAAGCCCCAGGCCCTGCTCGATGCCCTGAGCCACTATTACGGCCACGGCGCAGCCAACGTGCACCGTGCCCAGCACCTGCCCGGCGCGCTGGCGACACAAGCGTTTGAAACCAGCCGCGACAAGGTCGCCGCCTGGCTCAACGCCGCCGAATCGAGGCAGGTCATCTTTACCCACGGCGCCACCTCGGCCCTGAACCTGTTGGCCTATGGCCTGGAACACCGCTTCGAGGCAGGCGACGAAATCGCTGTGAGTGCGCTGGAGCACCACGCCAACCTGCTGCCCTGGCAACAACTGGCGCGGCGGCGCAACCTGCGCCTGGTGGTACTGCCACTGGATGAGCATGGCCGCATCGACCTTGACCAGGCGCTGCAGTTGATTGGCCCACGTACTCGCGTGCTGGCGGTCAGCCAGTTGTCCAATGTGCTCGGCACCTGGCAGCCGCTGCCAGCGTTACTCGCCCATGCCCGCGCCCGAGGGGCGCTGACTGTGGTCGATGGCGCTCAGGGCGTGGTGCATGGCCGCCACGATGTGCAGCAGCTGGGTTGTGATTTTTATGTATTCTCCAGCCATAAGCTCTATGGCCCGGAAGGCGTCGGCGTACTGTATGGCCGTGCGCAGGCGCTGGAACTGCTGCGCCACTGGCAGTTCGGCGGTGAAATGGTGCAACTGGCTGACTACCAGAGTGCCAGCTTCCGCCCGGCACCGCTGGGCTTCGAGGCAGGCACACCACCGATCGCCGGGGTGATCGGCCTGGGGGCAACGCTCGATTACCTGGCCAGCCTCGATGGCCAGGCCGTCGAGCACCACGAGACCCACCTTCACCATCACCTGCTGCGCGGGCTTGCCGACCGTGAGGGGGTGCGGGTACTGGGCACACCACAGGCTGCCTTGGCCAGCTTTGTCATCGACGGCGTGCACAATGCCGACATCGCCCACCTGCTGACAGAGCAGGGCATTGCCGTACGTGCCGGCCATCATTGCGCCATGCCACTGCTCAAAGGGCTGGGGCTCGAAGGTGCTATTCGGGTATCACTGGGCCTGTATAACGACAGCGATGACCTGCAACGTTTCTTCGATGCCCTCGATCAAGGCCTGGAGCTGCTGCGATGAACCTGCCAGTACACGCCCAGGAAGCATTGGAGCGCTTCGGGCACGCCCGCGGCTGGGAGCAGCGTGCACGGCTTCTGATGCAGATGGGTGAGCAACTGGAACCGCTGAGCGATACGCAGAAGTGCGAGCACAACCGCGTTCACGGCTGTGAAAGCCTGGTATGGCTGGTAGCTGAACAGCACGACGGCCAATGGCAGTTCAAGGCAAGCAGTGATGCGCGGTTGTTGCGTGGCCTGCTGGCATTGCTGCTGGTGCGGGTACAAGGGCTCGACAGCCGCGAGCTGGCGGCGCTTGACCTGCGCGAGTGGTTTACCCGGTTGGGGTTGGAGCGGCAATTGTCGCCATCGCGCAGCAATGGCTTGCATGCGGTGCTACTGCGGATGGCCGAGCTGGTTTCAGCCAACTGAACCCAGCACCGACCGCGCGCCTTACTCGGCCTTGACCCGCTCCGACGGCCGCCGGGCGCCAGCCACCAGCTTTTCCACCGCCTTGCTCGCCGCCACCATGCCAAAGGTCGCGGTCACCATCATCACCGCGCCAAAGCCCCCGGCGCAGTCCAGGCGCACCCCCTCACCGACAAAGCTCTTCTGCAGGCACACACTGCCATCGCCCTTGGGGTAGCGCAGTTGTTCGCTGGAGAACACGCATGGCACCCCATAATTGCGGCTGACGTTGCGCGAGAAGTTGTAGTCGCGCCGCAGGGTTGAACGCACCCGCGATGCCAACGGGTCGTTGAAGGTTTTGTTGAGGTCGCCGATCTGAATCTGTGTAGGGTCGATCTGCCCACCTGCTCCGCCGGTGGTAACGATCGCGATCTTGCGCCGCCGGCACCAGGCAATGAGCGCCGCCTTGGCCATCACGCTGTCAATGCAGTCGACAACGCAATCGAGTTGCTCGGTGATGTACTCAGCCATGGTGTCGCGGGTGACGAAGTCAGCCACCGCATGCACCGTACAGGCCGGGTTGATCGCCCGCAGGCGCTCGGCCATCACCTCGACCTTGGGGCGCCCCACCTGCCCTTCCAGGGCATGGGCCTGGCGGTTGGTGTTGCTGACACAGACATCATCCAGGTCGAACAAGGTGATCTCACCCACGCCACTGCGCGCCAGCGCCTCGGCCACCCAGGAGCCCACCCCGCCGATACCGACGACCGCCACATGGGCCTGGTTAAGGCGTTGCAGCCCTTCGTCGCCGTACAGCCGGGCAACGCCTGCAAAGCGTGGATCTTCTGTGCTCATGTTCGTACCCCGAGGCTCATACCGCTAAAACGGCGCGCATTATAGGCCAGCAGCGCGGATGACCTCCATCGTTAGGAAAACACCTACTGATCCTGCTTTAATGTCCTACTACTTCGACAGATATGGACGACAATGTCATCTCGCAAATTCGGCTTGAACCTGGTGATTGTCCTGGCCATCGCCGCACTGTTCACCGGGTTCTGGGCGCTGATCAATCGGCCGGTTTCCGCGCCAGCCTGGCCTGAGCAGATATCAGGTTTCTCGTACTCGCCATTCCGTCTGGGGGAGAGCCCGCAAAAAGGCCAATACCCAAGCGACGCCGAGATGCGCCAAGACCTGGAGCAGATGAACAAGCTGACCGACAGCATCCGTATCTACACCGTCGAAGGCACCCAGGCCGATATCCCGCAGCTGGCAGAGGAGCTTGGGCTTCGCGTCACCCTGGGCATCTGGATCAGCCCGGACCTGGAGCGCAACGAGCGTGAGATCGCCACGGCCATCGAACTGGCCAACACCTCGCGCAGCGTGGTTCGCGTGGTGGTCGGCAACGAAGCGCTGTTCCGCGAAGAGGTCACGCCCGAAGCACTGATCCAGTACCTTGACCGGGTGCGAGCCGCAGTCAAGGTGCCGGTAACCACCAGTGAACAGTGGCACATCTGGAAGGAACACCCGGAACTGGCCAAGCACGTCGACCTGATTGCCGCGCACATCCTGCCCTACTGGGAGTTCGTGCCCATGAAGGATTCCGTGGAGTTCGTCCTCGATCGGGCCCGTGAGCTGAAACAGCAGTTCCCGCGCAAGCCATTGCTGCTCTCGGAAGTCGGCTGGCCGAGCAACGGCCGCATGCGCGGCGGCGCCGACGCCACCCAGGCCGACCAGGCCATCTACCTGCGCACGCTGGTCAACACCCTCAACCGCCGTGGCTACAACTATTTCGTCATCGAAGCCTACGACCAACCCTGGAAAGCCAGTGACGAGGGCTCGGTAGGCGCCTACTGGGGCGTATTCAATGCCGAACGCCAGCAGAAATTCAATTTTGAAGGGCCGGTGGTGGCGATACCGCAATGGCGTGCGCTGGCGGTCGCCTCGGTGGTATTGGCAATGCTCGCCCTCACCGTACTGCTGATCGACGGCTCAGCCTTGCGCCAACGCGGCCGGACGTTCCTCACCTTCATTACCTTCCTCTGTGGGTCAGTGCTGGTGTGGATCGGTTACGACTACAGCCAGCAGTACAGCACCTGGTTCAGCCTGACTGTCGGCGTACTGCTGGCACTGGGCGCACTCGGCGTGTTCATCGTGCTATTGACCGAAGCGCACGAGTTGGCCGAGGCGGTGTGGATTCACAAACGCCGCCGGGAGTTTCTGCCGGTGCAGGGCGACAGTGCCTACCGACCCAAGGTCTCGGTGCATGTACCCTGCTACAACGAACCGCCAGAGATGGTCAAACAGACCCTCGACGCCCTGGCCGCGCTGGACTACCCGGACTACGAAGTGCTGGTGATCGATAACAACACCAAGGACCCAGCCGTGTGGGAGCCGCTCAAGGCCCACTGCGAAAAGCTCGGCGAGCGCTTCAAGTTCTTCCACGTCGCGCCATTGGCCGGGTTCAAGGGCGGCGCGCTGAACTACCTGCTGCCGCACACCGCCAAGGATGCCGAAGTGATCGCAGTGATCGACTCGGACTACTGCGTGGACCGCAACTGGCTCAAGCACATGGTGCCGCACTTCGCCGACCCGAAGATCGCCGTGGTGCAGTCGCCGCAGGACTACCGCGACCAGCACGAGAGCGCCTTCAAGAAGCTCTGCTACAGCGAGTACAAAGGCTTCTTCCACATCGGCATGGTCACCCGCAACGACCGTGACGCGATCATTCAGCACGGCACCATGACCATGACCCGGCGCAGCGTGCTAGAAGAACTGGGCTGGGCCGAATGGTGCATCTGCGAAGACGCCGAATTGGGCCTGCGGGTGTTCGAAAAAGGCCTGTCGGCCGCCTACGCCCACAACAGCTATGGCAAGGGCCTGATGCCCGACACCTTCATCGACTTCAAGAAGCAGCGTTTCCGCTGGGCCTATGGCGCCATCCAGATCATCAAGCACCACGCCGCCGCCCTGCTGCGCGGCAAGGGCAGCGAGCTGACCCGTGGCCAGCGCTATCATTTCCTGGCTGGCTGGCTGCCATGGGTCGCCGATGGCATGAACATCTTTTTCACTGTCGGCGCCCTGCTCTGGTCGGCGGCGATGATCATCGTGCCGCACCGGGTCGATCCACCCCTGATGATCTTCGCCATCCCGCCCCTGGCGCTGTTCTTCTTCAAGGTAGCCAAGATCATCTTCCTTTATCGCCGAGCGGTCGGGGTCAACCTCAAGGACGCATTCGCAGCGGCGCTGGCCGGGCTTGCGCTGTCGCACACCATCGCCAAGGCGGTGCTGTACGGGTTCTTCACCAGCAGCATGCCGTTCTTCCGCACGCCGAAAAATGCCGATAGCCATGGATTGCTGGTAGCGATTGCCGAAGCGCGCGAAGAACTGTTCATCATGTTGCTGCTGTGGGGCGCGGCAGCCGGGATCTACCTGGTGCAAGGTTTGCCGAGCTCGGACATGCGGTTCTGGGTCGCGATGCTGCTGGTGCAGTCACTGCCATACCTGGCGGCGCTGGTCATGGCTCTGTTGTCGTCGTTGCCCAAGCCCGAGCACAAGATGGCCGAGCCTCAGGAGGCTTGAGGATGCCGGGGCCGCGCAGCGGCCCAATGCCCCGTGCCGACAACCCTTGTTTGATATAAGATAACGCCCCTCGTTTTTCCGCCTTGCCTTGCCCCGGAGTTCCCCATGACGGCCCCAGCCGAGCTCTCGCCTACCCTTCAACTGGCCTGCGACCTGATCCGTCGCCCCTCGGTCACCCCTGTCGACGCCGACTGCCAGGCGCAGATGATGAAGCGCCTGGGCGCCGTGGGCTTTCAGCTCGAACCGATGCGCATCGAGGACGTCGACAACTTCTGGGCCACCCATGGTAACCAGGACGGTCCGGTGCTGTGCTTCGCCGGCCACACCGATGTGGTCCCCACCGGCCCGGTGCAGCAGTGGCAGCATGAGCCGTTCGAGGCACTGATCGATGCCGACGGCATGCTCTGCGGTCGCGGCGCCGCCGACATGAAGGGCAGCCTGGCCTCCATGGTGGTCGCCAGTGAGCGTTTCGTGCAGGACTACCCGAACCACCGCGGCAGGGTCGCGTTCCTGATCACCAGCGATGAAGAAGGCCCGGCCCATCACGGTACCAAGGCCGTGGTCGAGCGCCTGGTCGCACGCAACGAGCGCCTGGACTGGTGCATCGTCGGCGAGCCGTCGAGCACTACCCTGCTCGGTGACGTGGTCAAGAACGGCCGCCGTGGCTCGCTCGGCGCCAAACTGACCGTGCGCGGCAAACAAGGCCACGTGGCCTACCCGCACCTGGCGCGCAACCCGATCCACCTGGCCGCGCCGGCGCTGGCAGAGCTGGCCGCCGAACACTGGGATGAAGGCAACGCGTTCTTCCCACCGACCAGCTTCCAGATCTCCAACCTCAACTCCGGTACCGGCGCCACCAATGTGGTACCTGGCGATCTGACCGCGCTGTTCAATTTCCGTTTCTCCACCGAGTCGACGGTCGAAGGCCTGCAAGCGCGAGTATCGGCAATCCTCGACAAGCATGAACTGGACTGGTCGATCGACTGGGCGCTTTCGGGCCTGCCATTCCTGACCGAACCCGGTGAACTGCTCGATGCCGTGTCGGCCAGCATCAAGGGCGTCACCGGCCGTGATACCCAGCCGTCCACCAGCGGTGGTACGTCCGATGGCCGGTTCATCGCCACCATGGGCACCCAGGTCGTTGAACTGGGCCCGGTCAATGCAACGATCCACCAGGTCGACGAGCGCATCCTGGCCAGCGACCTCGACCTGCTGACCGAGATCTACTACCAGACCCTGGTGCGGTTGCTCGCCTGATGCTCGCCTGCCCTATTTGCCATGCGGCCCTGACGCGGCTCGACAACGGTGTGGTGTGCCCGGCCGGCCACCGCTTCGACCGTGCCCGCCAGGGTTACCTGAACCTGCTGCCTGTGCAGCACAAGAACAGCCGTGACCCTGGCGACAATCAGGCCATGGTCGAAGCACGCCGGGATTTCCTCGATGCCGGCCATTACGCGCCCGTGGCCCGCCGCCTGGCCGAGCTGGCCACTGAGCGCCAGCCCGGTGCCTGGCTCGACATCGGCTGCGGCGAAGGCTACTACACCGCGCAGCTCGCCCAGGCCCTGCCACAGGCTGACGGCTACGCCCTGGACATCTCGCGCGAAGCCGTCAAACGCGCCTGCCGCCGCGAGCCTTCGGTCACCTGGATGGTCGCCAGCATGGCCCGCGTACCCTTGGCCGATGCCAGTTGCCAGTTCATCGCCAGCGTCTTCAGCCCGCTGGACTGGGCCGAGGCCCAGCGCCTGCTGAGCCCGGGTGGCGGCCTGATGCGGGTGGGCCCGACCAGCGGCCACCTGATGGAGTTGCGCGAAGTGCTCTACGATGAAGTTCGCCCTTATGCCGACGACAAACACCTGGCCCTGGTACCGCAGGGCATGGCCCATGCCCACAGCGAAACCCTGGCGTTCCGGCTGAGCCTGGCTGCACCCAAAGCCCGCGCCGACCTGCTGGCCATGACCCCGCACGGCTGGCGCGCCAGTGCCGAGAAACGCGCGCGGGTGATCGACCAGGCCGAGCCCTTCGACGTCACGGTTTCCATGCGTTATGACTATTTCGTGCGCCAAGACTGAGCACACCCGGAGCCCTTATGCGCCAACCTGATATCGAGATCTACCTGAAGGACGCTGACGTCGACCACAAGCAGATTGCCCAATGGCTCGGCGAAGCGATCGGCCCCTGCAGCGAATGGCAGCAGAAAGGCCAGACCTTCAAATGCAAGGCCGGTAACATTCCGGTCACCTGGTTACCCAAGGCTGTAGGGAAATGGAACAGCCTTTACCTGGAAAGCGACCAGACCCCATGGGACGATGACCTCGCCTGCGCCCGCGCCGCATTCACCGCACTGGGCGTGGAAGTGCGCTGCGCGCCGGGTGGCTGGGTCGAGGAAGATGGCGAGGAAGATGCCGATCGCTGGATCCGCATCAGCGCTGACGGTGAAGAGGAAATCACCTGGCGTACCTCGTGAGCGGCAAGCTTTAAGCGGCAAGCTAGAAGAGGGTTCGCATCAGGCTGCAAGTTACACGGTCAACTTGCAGCTTGAGGCTTGAGGCTTGAGGTTTGGGACTTAGAGCCCTACCACGTCCTCGGCTTGCAGGCCTTTCTGGCCCTGCACGCAGGAGTACTCGACCCGCTGCCCTTCGACCAGGGTACGATGCCCCTCACCGCGGATCGCCCGATAATGGACGAACACATCCGCACCACCTTCGCGCTGAATGAAGCCAAAGCCCTTGGCATCGTTGAACCACTTTACATTCCCAGTCTCACGAGACGACATCTGAACTACTCCGGATTTTTATTGTGAAGATCGCCTTGTAGACACAGGGTTTCCTCCCCGTGCCGACGCCGCTTGCCGAAATATCCTGCAAGTGGCAGGCCGAGTATATGACACAGAACAAATAATTTTCATGACCGCCGCGCCCTTTGCAGGATTTTGCTGAACTTACGCCGATACGGCAGACTAACTGATTGCACACTTACTAAAAATCACACCCAGGGCACACACCCCATGACCCGTTCTCCCCTGCGCCGCCTGATCTTCGGCGCTCTGCGTCGCCTGTTGTACCTGTGGGTGCGCTCCGAGACCATCAATCAGTCCGCCATGAGCCTGCAACTCGACCGCAGCCGCCCGGTGTTCTATGCCCTGCCCTCGCCATCGCTCACCGACCTGGCCGTACTCGACCACGAGTGCACCAAGGCGGGGCTGCCGCGCCCGGTACTGCCGGTAGCTGTGGGCACACTGCACGAGCCGGCCGGTTTCTTCTACCTCACCCCCGACCCGGACTGGCTCGGCCGCCAAGACAAGCGCGGCGCACCTCCTGCCCTTGAGCGTGTGATTGCAGCAGTCAGCCAGCATGCCGAGGAAGATGCACAGATCATCCCGGTCAGTGTGTTCTGGGGCCAGACGCCTGCAAGCGAATCGAGCCCGTGGAAATTGCTGTTCGCCGACAGTTGGGCGGTAACCGGGCGCCTGCGCCGGCTACTGACCATCCTGATACTGGGGCGCAAGACCCGCGTGCAGTTCTCGGCGCCGATCCAGGTGCGTGACCTGGTGCAGCACAACAAAGGCCATGAGCGCACCGTGCGCATGGCCCAACGCCTGATGCGCGTACACTTTCGCAACCTCAAGACTGCAGTGATCGGCCCGGACATCTCGCACCGGCGCAATCTGGTGAAAGGCCTGGTGCACGCACCACTGGTTCGCCAGGCCATCGGCGAACAAGCCCAACGGGAAAACATTCCCGTGGCCAAGGCTGAAGCACAGGCCCTGCGCTACGGCAACGAGATCGCCTCGGACTACACCTACACCGCGATCCGCTTCCTGGAAGTGGTACTCAGCTGGTTCTGGAACAAGATCTACGACGGTATCAAGGTCAACCACATCGAGCAGGTGCAAGGCATCGCGCCGGGCCACGAAGTTATCTACGTACCGTGCCATCGCAGCCACATCGACTACCTGCTGCTGTCGTACCTATTGTTCCGCAACGGCCTGACGCCACCGCACATTGCTGCCGGCATCAACCTCAACATGCCAGTGATCGGCGGCCTGCTGCGCCGCGGCGGCGCTTTCTTCATGCGCCGCACGTTCAAGGGCAACCCGCTGTACACCGCAGTGTTCAACGAATACCTGCATACCCTGTTCACCAAGGGATTCCCGGTCGAGTACTTCGTCGAGGGCGGGCGCTCGCGCACCGGGCGCATGCTGCAACCGCGCACGGGGATGCTGGCGATCACCCTGCGCAGCTTCCTGCGCTCATCGCGCACACCGATCGTCTTCGTGCCGGTGTACATCGGCTACGAACGGGTACTGGAAGGCCGCACCTACCTGGGTGAACTGCGTGGCGCCAGCAAGAAGAAAGAGTCGATCTTCGACATATTCAAGGTCATCGGCGCGCTGAAGCAACGCTTCGGCCAGGTCTACGTCAACTTCGGCGAACCGATCCGCCTGGCAGGCTTTCTCGACCAACAGCAACCCGGCTGGCGCGAACAGGCACTTGGCCCGCAGTTCCGTCCGGCCTGGCTGAACGAGACCACCACCCGTCTGGGTGAGACCGTAGCCCGTCACCTCAACGAAGCCGCAGCGGTCAACCCGGTCAACCTGGTAGCCCTGGCACTGCTCTCCACCAGCCGCCTGGCCCTGGACGAAAGTGCCCTGACCCGGGTACTGGACCTGTACCTGGCCCTTTTGCGCAAGGTCCCCTATTCGCAGCACACCACCCTGCCCGAAGGTGACGGCCAGGCGCTGATCGAACATGTCAGGGGCATGAACCTGCTGGCGGAACAAAAAGACGCCCTTGGCCGCATCCTCTACCTGGATGAAGCCAATGCAGTGCTGATGACCTATTACCGCAACAACGTCCTGCACATCTTTGCCTTGCCGGCGTTACTGGCGAGCTTCTTCCACAGCAGCTCACGGATGAGCCGTGAACTGCTCGGGCAGTATGTACACGCGTTGTACCCGTACCTGCAGGCCGAACTGTTCCTGCGCTGGGCACCCGAGCAACTGGACGAGGTGATCGATCAGTGGCTGGCGGCACTGGTCGAACAGGGCCTGCTGCGCCGCGAAAACGATGTGTACGTGCGCCCGGCCCCCAGTTCGCGCCAGTTCGTTTTGCTGACGCTGCTGGCCCGCACCATCACCCAGACTCTGCAGCGCTTCTACATGGCCACCTCGTTGTTGCTCAACAGCGGCCAGAACACCCTTAGCGCCGAAGCACTGGAAGACCTCTGCGTGATGATGGCCCAGCGCCTGTCGATACTGCATGGCCTGAACGCCCCCGAGTTCTTTGACAAGACGCTGTTCCGCCACTTCATCCAGACCTTGGTCGAGCAAGGTGTGCTGCGCCCGGATGGCAACGGCAAACTGGGCTACCACGACAAACTTGGCGAACTCGCCGAAGGAGTGGCCAAGCGTGTGTTGTCGGCAGAGCTGCGCCTTTCGATCCGGCAGGTGGCGCTGCACCGTGAACATGCGCTGGAAGCATCGATCCTCTAAGGCATCATCAACCGGAAAAATCCGTTAAAGTCCTTGGGCTTGGCCACAAGCCAGCCCAAGGACAACGGAGATTCCATGAAAAAGCTCGTTATGCTGTGTTGCGCATCCCTGCTCGCAGCCTGTTCCAGCCACACCCCATCGCCACAGGCCAGCCTGGACGGTGAAGTCTTCTACCTGCAGCGCATTGCCCTGCCGCCCAGCGCCACCTTGAGTGTCGAACTGCAAGACGTGTCGCTGATGGACGCCCCTGCGGTGACCCTGGCCCGCCAGGCCGGCCCGGTCAAAGGCAACGTGCCGCTGCCGTTCCACCTCACGTATGACCCAGCCCAGGTCAAGCCTGGCCACCGCTACGCGGTGAGCGCCCGCATCGAGCTGAACGGCAAGCTGCTGTTCATCAACACCGAGCATCATGGGGTCAAACTCGACGGCAGCGATGAGCAGCCAGTACGGATCAAAGTCGATCCGGTGCGCTGATCCCCGCCTACTTCTGTTTAAAAGGAAAGCTTCATGATTCGCTCCTCCCTGCGCTTGACCACCCTGTGCGCCGGCCTGCTGCTGTCGGCCAGCGCGCTGGCCCTGTCACTTGGCGACCTGAGCCAGAAAGACGCCACCGGCGGCCTGAAAGATGCCCTGACCCAAGGGGCGCAGCTCGCCGTCAAGCAACTGAGCACCCCAGGCGGGTTCAGCAATAACCCCGACGTACGCATCGAGTTGCCAGGCAACCTCGGCAAAGCCGCCAAAGCCATGAAGATGTTTGGCAAAGGTGATGAGGTTACCGCCCTGGAAGACAGCATGAACAAGGCCGCTGAAGCGGCGGTGCCGCAGGCCCAGGCGATCCTGGTGGACGCGGTGAAGAACATGAGTGTGACCGACGCCAAGGGCATTCTCAGCGGCGGTGACGACTCGGCCACCCAGTACCTGAACAAGAGCAGCCGGGAGCAGATCCGCGCCAAGTTCCTGCCCATCGTCAAGGCGGCGACCGACAAGGTTGGCGTGGTTCAACAATACAACAGCTTTGCCGGCCAGGCGTCAGCCCTGGGCCTGGGCGATGCCAAGAGTGCCAACGTCGAGAGCTATGTGACCGAAAAAGCCCTCGACGGCCTGTTTGAAATGATCGCCAAACAAGAACAGAGCATTCGTCAGAACCCAGCACAGGCGGCTACCAGCCTGGCCAAGAAGGTATTTGGCGCCCTGTGATCCGCGAAGGGAGGGCGACGCCCTCCCCCGCAGCCTTCAGCCCTTCTTCACCCTGAACCACGCCGCATACAATGCCGGCAGGAACAACAGGGTCAGCGCCGTGGCAACGATCAACCCGCCCATGATCGCCACCGCCATCGGCCCATAGAACACGCTTCTGGACAACGGAATCATCGCCAGCACCGCCGCCAGTGCGGTCAGCACGATCGGCCTGAAGCGTCGCACGGTAGCCTCGATGATCGCCTGCCAACGGTCCAGCCCCGAGGCGATATCCTGCTCGATCTGGTCCACCAGGATCACCGAGTTGCGCATGATCATCCCCGCCAGGGCAATGGTGCCAAGCATGGCGACGAAGCCGAACGGCTGGCGGAACACCAACAGGAACAAGGTCACGCCGATCAGCCCCAGTGGCGCCGTGAGGAACACCATCACCGTGCGCGAGAAGCTGCGCAGCTGGATCATCAGCAAGCTGAGCACCACTACGATGAACAACGGCATACCGGCGTTCACCGACTTCTGCCCACGCTCGGAGTCCTCGACTGTGCCGCCCACTTCCAGCAGGTAGCCATCAGGCAGCTTGTCCTTGACCTCCTGCAAGGTCGGGGCAATCTGCCTGACCAGGGTCGCCGGCTGCTGCTTGTCATAGATGTCGGCGCGTACGGTCACCGTCGGCAAGCGGTTACGGTGCCAGATGATGCCTTCCTCGAAGCCATAGTCCAGGGTCGCTACCTGCGATAGCGCAACGCTCTGGCCGTTGTCGGTGGGCAACGCCAGGCTGCCAAGGTTGCCCAGCTCGCCACGTTCTTTCTGCGTGCCGCGCAAAAGAATCTCGATCAGCTCGTTGTCCTCCCGGTACTGGCTCACCGTGGTGCCGGTGAGCGAGCTTCGCAGGAAGCTCGACAGGTGCGCGGTGCTTACGCCAAGTGCGCGCGCACGGTCCTGGTCGATCGCCAGGAACACCGCCTTGCTCGGCTCTTCCCAGTCAAGGTGCACGTTCACCACATGCGGGTTCTCGCGCACCTTGTCCGCGACTTCGCGGGCCAGGGCGCGCACCTTCTCGATATGCTCGCCCGTGACCCGGAACTGCACCGGGTAGCCCACGGGCGGGCCGTTTTCCAGGCGGGTGACGCGGGCACGCAGGTCAGGAAATTGCTGGTCCACAGTGTTGATCAGCCAACTGCGCAAGCGCTCGCGCTCCTCCATGGACGTGGCCAGCACGACGAACTGGGCAAAACTGGCGGCGGGCAGTTGCTGGTCCAATGGCAGATAGAAACGCGGCGACCCCGTGCCCACGTAGGCCACATAGTTGTCGATGCCATCCTGCTGCTTGAGCAGGGCCTCCAATTGCTTGACCCGTTCGGTGGTGTTGCCCAGCGACGCGCCCTCGGCCAGTTTCAGGTCGACCATCAGCTCTGGGCGGCCAGACGCCGGGAAGAACTGCTGCGGCACGAAGCGGAACAACGCAATGCTGCCGACAAAAGCTGCGATGGTCAGCAGGATGACCGTCTTGCGCCGCCGCACGCACCACTCCACCACACGTCGCACACGCTGGTAGAACGGTGTGCCATAGGGGTCTGGCGCATGCCCACTACCGTCATGACGGGCGGCATGCAGCTTGGCCAGGTCCGGCAGCAACCGTTCACCCAGGTAAGGTACGAACACCACGGCCACCACCCATGAGGTGATCAGCGCGATGGTCACCACCTGGAAGATCGAGCGGGTGTACTCACCCGTACTCGACGCTGCCGTGGCAATCGGCAGGAAGCCGGCAGCGGTAATCAGCGTACCGGTCAGCATCGGGAAGGCCGTACTGGTCCAGGCGTAACTGGCAGCCTTGAACCGATCGAAGCCCTGCTCCATCTTGATCGCCATCATTTCCACGGCAATGATCGCGTCGTCCACCAGCAGGCCCAAGGCTAATACCAGCGCGCCCAGCGAGATCTTGTGCAGGCCGATGCCGAAATAGTGCATGGCGGCAAAGGTCATCGCCAGTACCAGGGGTATCGCCAGGGCCACCACCAAACCGGTACGCAGGCCAAGTGAGAAGAAGCTCACCAACAGCACGATGACCAGCGCCTCGACCAGCACCTGGACGAACTCACCCACGCCCGCCTTGACCGCCGCCGGCTGGTCGGAGACCTTGCGCAGCTGCATGCCGGCCGGCAGGTTGCGCGCCAAGCGTTCGAACTCACCTTCCAGTGCCTTGCCCAGCACCAGGATGTCGCCGCCATCTTTCATCGACACGGCCAGGCCGATCGCGTCTTCGCCCATGAAGCGCATGCGCGGCGCAGGCGGGTCATTGAAGCCACGGTAGACCTCGGCGACATCGCCGATACGGAAGGTACGGTCCCCTACCCGAATGGGAAACTGACGAATCTGCTCGACACTGTCGAACTGCCCGCTGACGCGCAGTTGCAAGCGCTCGCTGGGGGTTTCGAAAAAGCCGGCGGTACTCACCGCGTTCTGCTCCCGCAGCGCTTGCTGCACGGCCTCCAGCGGCACGCCCAGGGTGGCCAGCTTGAGGTTGGACAGCTCGATCCAGATTTTTTCGTCCTGCAGGCCGATCAGTTCGACCTTGCCCACGTCCTTGACCCGTTGCAGCTGGATCTGGATGCGGTCGGCGTAGTCCTTCAGCACCGCATAGTCGAAGCCGGTGCCGGTGAGCGCATAAATGTTGCCGAAGGTGGTGCCGAACTCATCATTGAAGAACGGCCCCTGGATTTCCGGGGGCAGGGTGTGGCGGATATCCGCGACCTTCTTGCGGATCTGGTACCACAGCTCGGGGATGTCCTTGGAATGCAGCGAGTCCCGGGCCATGAAGGTCACCTGCGATTCGCCGGGGCGCGAGAACGAGACGATTTTCTCGTACTCGCCGGTTTCCATCAGCTTCTTCTCGATGCGCTCGGTGACCTGGCGCGACACTTCCTCGGCCGTGGCCCCCGGCCACAGGGTACGGATGACCATGGCCTTGAAGGTAAAGGGTGGATCCTCGCTCTGCCCCAGCTTGGTGTAGGACATGGCGCCAATGGCAGCCAGCAGGATCATCAGGAACAGTACGATCTGGCGATTGCGCAGCGCCCAGGCGGAAAGGTTGAAACCCATCGGGACTTACTCCTTGGCCGTCAGGTTCACCACACGGTTGGTACGGTCCACCGGCCGCACCTCCTGCCCTTCGCGCAGCACGTGGCCGCCGGCGGCAACCACCCAGTCGCCAGGGTTCAGGCCCTCAAGTACGGGGACAGTGTCACTGCCATAAGGCCCCAGACGCACGACGGCACGCTCCAGTCGACGGTCCTGGTTGACTCGCCAGACGTACGCCTGGCCGTTTTCAGCGGTAATCGCCGAGAGAGGTACAGCCAGCGGGATCAGCCCGTCATGGGCGATGAATACCCGTGCGCTCTGCCCAAGATCGGCGGGCACCTTGGCCGAGTTGAACGCGATGCGTGCGGCGAAAGTACGGGAACGGGGGTCGGCTGCGGGCGACAACTCACGGATACGGCCCTGGAAGCGCTCATTGCGCCGCGACCACAGCTCGACACTGACCTGCTGGCCAACGGCGAAGCGGGCGAACTGCTGCTCCGGCAGGCCGATGACGACTTCGCGTTCACCGTCGGCCGCCAGCGTGAACACCGTCTGCCCGGCAGCCACCACCTGGCCGACCTCGACCTGACGCTTGGCGATCACGCCGGCCTGGGGCGCACGCAACACGGCGTATCCGGCCTGGTTGCCAGCCACGTCGAACTCGGCTTTGGCCTGCTTGAGGCGCGCGAGCCCGGCCCGGTAGAGATTTTCGGCATTGTCGTACAGAGAGTGGCTGACCATCTGCCGATCCAGCAGCTTGCGGTAGCGGTCACGCTCGGCGCGCACCAGCGCCAGGTTGGCCTCGGCGGCCGCCAATTGGGCGCGGTTGGCCTCGAGTTGCAGGCGCACGTCCTGGGGGTCGAGCTCTGCCAGTGGCTGATCGGCCTGGACCCGCTGCCCCTCCTCGACCAGGCGTTTGCTGACCTTGCCAGCGATGCGGAACGCCAGCTCCGGCTCGAAACGCGCTCGCACCTCGCCAGGGTAGCTGTCGGCTGAGGCTTGGGCCGGTTGCGGCTGGACCACCAGCGCCGGGCGCGGAGCAGTGGGCGGGGCGGCTTCCTGCCCGCAGGCCGCCAGCAGCAAGGCGGCAGCGGCAGGCAGAGCGAGGCACAAGGCATGACGCAACATGATGAATCCTTTCGCGACGAGCGCATCGAATATTTATACTGTCGAGTATATTAAATCAGGGAACCGAAGCCGGAAAGCCAGCGTCGGAAAGAAAATCAACGTTAACGATGGGCCATTCCCTGAAGCCGGAAGGCAACCGAGCCGGTAAGATGGGGGCCCCTTCAACCAGACACGGATTCCAATGCCCAACGACGCACCCATCGGCCCAGGTCGCCCCAAGGACCTGGCCAAGCGCGAGGCGATCCTCGAAGCGGCCAAGACGCTGTTCCTCAGCCTCGGCTATGCCAACACCAGCATGGATGCGGTCGCTGCGGCGGCAGGTGTTTCAAAACTGACGGTCTATAGCCACTTCAACGACAAGCAGACGCTGTTTGGCTCTGCGGTCATGGCTACCTGCCAGAATCAGCTACCCGACCTGATGTTCGAGTACCCCGAGGGCGCGGCCGTCGAACAGGTGTTGCTGAACATTGCCCGGGGCTTCCAGGCGTTGATCAGCAGTGATGAGGCGGTCAAGTTGAGCCGCCTGATCATGGCCCAGGGCAGTCAGGACCCAAGCTTTGGCGAGTTCTTTTACGAAGCCGGGCCGAAACGGGTGCTGGCGGGCATGGAAGGGCTGTTGCGCGGAGTCGCCGAGCGCGGCCTGTTGCGCATCGACAACCCGTTGCACGCGGCCGAGCACTTCTTCTGCCTGGTCAAAGGAGCGCCCGATTACCGGTTGCTGCTGGGGTGTGCAGGGCCATTGGAGGGAGATGAGGCCGAGGCGCATGTGCGCGAGGTGGTGGGGGTGTTCTTGCGGGCGTTCCAACTCTAAACAAATCCGCCAGAGCCTGTTTAACCAACATGACTACCTGGCATTTTTGTCAGTAGTCAACCATGCAATTCTTCAGCAAGCTCGTATTGAATCTGCGAATATGAGCTCACCCCATGACAGCGCCAAAACTGAAGATTTTTTACAAAGGCAATAAGCTTTCGACGTTATATACAAGCAGTGTTCACCAGACAGTGCTCAGCGCCAATGACCAGAACCTATGCGAAACGACAGGCCTGCCTTCGCAAACAAGCCTCTTGGCCACTGATGCACAAGAGTCAACAGTCAACATTCTCTCAGAAAGCCAGACGACCATCGCCTACGCTCCCTACGGTAATGACAGTCGCCCGTCTGCCAGCCCATTGTTATCTCGATTCACAGGCCAGAGCTGGTTGCCCTCTGCCATAGGCTACATGCTGGGTAATGGACACCGCCTTTTCAATCCAGGACTGATGCGCTTTCACAGTGCAGATAGCTTGTCGCCATTTGAAAGGGGGGGGATCAATGCTTACGCTTACTGCATGAATGATCCTATTAACAGATCGGATCCTAGCGGCATGTTTTCGATAGTAAAATTCATGACCGGAGGATACAGCGCAAATAAAATCTCTCGTCGCCTGAATCAGCAAAATCCCAACCTCACACGCCGAGAATACAAAATACTTGAAAAACGCATTACGAGCCAAAAAGTGAAGGGGATGAGGGAGACAAAAGCCCACCAGAGCGAACTTGGAAAAGGTGAACAAAGAATTCTCAACGCTACCCTCCAAGAATCCATATTAATGAGTCTTACGCCTGTAACAATCAAGGGCAGAACTCGATACATCCGCCCGGCAAGCCACAGGGAGTCAATCGCCTCGATAAACTCAACATTCTGGGAAGATATAGAAAACAGGTTTGAAAAAATCAAAGCTGCAAGCAGGAGCGAAGTTGCCCCTACCTCAGCTACTCTCTCCAGCATGCTAGGTCAGCCGTCGAATACGTGGCCGAAAATCAGGCCAGCATCGCAAAATTTCCTTGATTTCACCGGTAATTACGTCGACAAGGAAGTAGATAGACTCCGCAATATCGTGAGTTAGCCTTGAGGCAAGACTGACAAAATGGTTTCGCAGTTGCGATCAAACTTTTAACGCCTTCTTCGGATAAATATCATACCGGCTCGACTTGCCTTCCAGGCTATGGCTCGGCTTTGGTCCATCAATGATCGGCGCCTTGCGCGGCCGCTTCACCACTACCCGGTGGCTGGCCAGCGCCAGCGCGGCTTCGAGCAAAGCCGGGGCATCCAGGTCATCGCCGACCAATGGCCGGAATACGCGCATTTCCTTTTTCACCAGGGCGCTCTTGTCCCGGTGCGGGAACATGGGGTCAAGGTAGATCACCTGCGGCGCCTCCCCTTCCCAGCTGCGCATACGCTCGATGGCGTTGCCTGTCAGCAGCCGCATGCGGCCGACGATAGGCCCTACCTCGTCATCCGACCGGGCTCGCGTCAGGCCGTCTTCCAGCAAGGCGGCTATCAGCGGCTGGCGCTCGATCAGGGTCATCTGGCAACCCAGGCTGGCCAGCACGAACGCGTCCTTGCCCAAACCCGCCGTGGCATCTAGCACTTGTGGCCGCACGCCTTGGGCGATGCCCACGGCCTTGGCGATCATCTGCCCGTTGCCACCGCCAAACTGGCGCCGATGCGCTGCCTGGCCTTCGACGAAGTCCACCCGCACTGGCCCGGGTGCCTGCGGGCCCAACTGCTGGATCTGCAAGCCATCGGCGCCCACCTGCACAGCGAAACCGGCGGCATCGTCCTGCAGCGGCAGGCCCAGGCGCTCGGCCCATGCCGTAGCCTGTTGCGCATATTCAGCCGACATCGCTTCGACTCTGATACCCGTGCCTTGCTCTTCCATCATCCACACCTGAAAATTCGAACCAAGCCCTTAATGAATCGGCACCATCGGCCGATACAGGCAATATCCCGCTATTCTGCCAGAGCACAACGCGCACGACTGCCATGACAGATACTCTTCCCATCGGCTTGACCTACCTGTCGCCCGTCGGCAACTACGGTCGGCAGAATACCCAGGCACTGGGAGGCGTCAGCCACCTGTGGCAGGATTTCTTTGCCCGCGCCATGGCCGAGCAGCAAGGGGATGAGGCAGACAGCACCCATCAGGCGCTGGCGCAGTACGACAAAATCAGCGGCGAGCCGATTGGCGGGGCCAGGGCCCTGGCCCTGATCGATGCCCAACGCGCCTGCCCCGTGCACGACACCATCGTTGCACCACCCGAGCCTCTGTTCCTGCCCAAGGCTGAGCTGGAAGCCAACCTGCTGGAGCCAGCGCCGGAGCCATTCAGCGCCGCCGAGATGATTCAGCAGCAGCGCCAACTGGACATCAGCAACAGTTGGCTGCGCCCAGTGGTCATGAGCCAGGGTCAGCCGCTTGCCGAGCCAGGCCCTGCGCCCTCCCCGCGCCCGTTGCACCTGCCTATCGCCGAGTTCGAGACGGGCCTGCTCGACCCCGCGCCGGAGCCATTCGACGCAGCGACCATGGCCAAGCAGCAGAACGATCTGGAGTTCGACATCCACTGGGCGCGCCCGGTGGTGCTGAACAACGTTCGCATCCACGCCTGAGCTTAACGGCAGATCTGCCACAGCCCCATGTCCAGGTGAAAGTGATTGCGGTGGGCGGCATTGTATTCCGGCCCCAGCACCGTACTGAAGCTCTTACAGGCTGCTTGCTGCACTTGCCGCAGGAATGCCGCCTTTTGCCCGCCTGCCTGCCAGTCCCGCGCCAGCACGATCCGCTGCCCGTCCTGCAGGCGAAAGCCGCTGATATCCAGCGCATTGGCGGTGGCATGCTGACTGAGCCGGCCCTGCTTGCGGTTATAGACGTTGCGGCAGGCGAAGCTGCCCAGATGATCGACCTGCGCCACCGGCTGGCCAAACACCTGCTGCGCTGCAGGTTGCAAGCCATGCTTTTCGAACAGCGCATAGGCCACCGCCAACGGGCAACTGGCCAGGAAGCTGCTACTCAACCGCGCCTGGCCTTGTTCTATACGCCAGACATTTTGCAACGGGCAATTGGCCGATGCCGGGCTATCGGCCTGCGCCCGATAGCGCAGGCTGGTGGTCGCCAACGCTTGGCGGCACAACTGCGGGTCATCACGCAGACGCGAAAGCTTATAGGGCGTCAGCAGGTTCGGCGGCTGACGAACGTCCAGTGCTGCCCACGGATCCCAGGCCTGCGGCAGGCGCCAACCCCACTGCCATAAAAGGCCTGCTACCAGCAGCAGCCCGCACAGCAGCACCAATGCGCGCACCGCGCTTCAGCGCCGGAACAGGTCGTTGAGCTGGGCGAACGGCAACGCCTGCTCACCATAGCTGAACGTACCCTGGTCACGAACTTCCAATGCCGCGCGCTGAAACGCACCTAGCGCCGCACGGGCCAGTGAAGAGCCCACGCTGATGCGGCGTACGCCCAAGTCCTGCAACTGATTGACGCTCAATGGCACACCCGCCAGCCCCATCAGCACATTGACAGGTTTAGGCGCCACCGCCTGTACCACCGCGCGAATCTCTTCGACAGTGCGCAAACCCGGCGCATAGAGCACGTCGGCGCCCGCTTCGGCATAAGCCTGCAGACGCAGGATGGTGTCATCCAGGTCCATTTGCCCGTGCAGCAGGTTTTCCGCGCGGGCGCAGAGCATGAAGGGAAATGGCAGGCTGCGCGCTGCCTGCACTGCAGCCCTCACCCGCTCTACGGCCAGGCCCAGGTCATAGATCGGCGCGTCGCTGCGCCCACTGGCATCTTCGATCGAGCCGCCGACCAACCCTGCTTCAGCGGCACGCAGGATGGCGTGGGCACAGTCTTCAGGCAGGTCACCAAAACCATTTTCCAGGTCGGCGGCAACGGGCAAGGCAGTGGCATCGACGATCATCCCGGCGTTGTCGAGTATCTCGTCCAGGCTCAGCGCCGCTTCGGCATCCGCTCGCCCAAGGCTGAAGGCAAGGCCTGCACTGGTGGTAGCCAGCGCCTCGAAGCCGAGGCTTGCCAGGAGCTTGGCGGAGCCGGCATCCCACGGGTTGGGGATGACGAACGCGCCATCGCGCTCGTGCAGGGCTTTGAAGGCTTCGGCACGCAGGGTTTGTACATCCATGATCACAACCTCCGGCTGGTCGGTAAGGGTCAAAGTAGCCCCAGTTGTTCGACCTCAGGGGCGCGTGGCAATTCCGGCAAAGCTGCCAACCCCGGCAGGCGCGCCATCAGCCGCTGATGAAAACGCTGAGCCAACGCGGCGGCCAGGCGGTTGTCCGAGGTGTGCAGGAAGATGTACGGGCTACGGCCTTCCTCGATCCAGCTGGCGACCTTTTCAACCCACGGCGAAAGGAACGCTTCGTTGGCGTCGAGCTCGGGATGGCCGATAAAACGGACCTGGGGGTGCTGGCTGAAAGCTGCGGGGCGCGGCGCAACCCTGGGCTTCTTGGCTTGCGCGTCGAGCACGGCGGCCTCACGCGAGGTACAGCTGAACAATGCACGCGAGTCCAGGCAGATACGTTCAACACCGCGCTCGTGCAGCAAACGGTTGAGCAGGCGCTCCTCCTCACCCTTGGTGAAAAAAGCCTGGTTACGCACTTCAACCGCCACAGGCACACCGATTTCATCGAGAAAATGCCCCAGCTCAGCCAGGCGAGCAGGGCCGAACTGAGCCGGCAATTGCAACCAGTACGGTGATACCCGCTGGCCAAGGGGCGCCATCAGCCGGGTGAAGTCCAGCGCGGCTTCCAGCCGCTCGCGCAGGTCGCCTTCATGGCTGACATCACGGGGGAACTTGGCAGTAAAACGAAAGTGCGCAGGCATGACCTGCGCCCACCGCTCGACAGTGCTCGGCGCCGGGCGGGCATAGAAGGTGGTGTTGCCCTCGACTGCATTCAGCACCTGGCTGTAAAGGCCAAGAAATTCGCCGGTGCGGGCGTCAGCGGGATACAGGTAGTCTCGCCAGGCGCTTTCGCTCCATGACGGGCAACCCAGGAAATAAGGCAGGTGGGATGAACTCATCCCTCAAATGTACAGGTCCAGCCCCAGCACTTCCATGTCCCAATCGGTAAAACCGGCAGTACTGAGGTAGCTGGCCAGCGCAGTGGCCGTGCGGCGGTCACGGGCACGTGGGAAAACCATGTCCTGCTGGCGGGCCGGCAAGCCACCGGGACGGCGGCGCGGCGCCGCTTCCGGAGCAGCCTCGCCCTCTTCGACGAGCTCGGCATCGTCGATGCTCTCATCGCGCACCGCCGCTTTGCGCGGCGCGCGCTTTACCGGATAGGACTGCGGTGAGAAACCGTCGATACGCATGATGAGCACTCAGGACCAATGATGGCAATTTAGCAGCATCAGGGTTCCATCGCTAATGCTCTAGTGATAACTGGACCACAGTTTGCGACAAAGGTTTTATCGACAGCCGCGATAACCGACGAACAGCCGTCAGCGGGCTTTGGGCGTAGCTACGTTATCGCGCAGGTAAACCGGTTGCGCCTGATCGGCAACGATTGCCTCGCCGCGTGCCCAGGCGAAGCTGGCCAGGCTGAGGATGTCCAGCGCATTGGGCAGCGCCGCAGGGTTGCTGGCACTGGCCTGCACGGCCAGACGCTCGGCATAGCCCCAGCCGGTGCCGGCCCCGTACCAATCGCCGCTGCTGCCATCAGGCAACGCCACGCGCTCCGGTGGCAGCACCGCCTCCAGGCCTTGCAGGCGCATTTCGCCATCCTCCGCCTTGTAGCAACCCCAGTACACCTCGTCCATGCGTGCATCGATGGCAGCCGCTACCTGCTGCGCGCCATGCTCGCGCAACGCACCCTGGGCCAGCGCGGCCAGGTTGGACACTGGCAGTACCGGGCGCTCCAGGGCGAAAGCCAGGCCTTGCACCACGCCGATGGCGATGCGCACGCCGGTGAAGGCGCCGGGGCCACGGCCGAAGGCAATGGCATCGAGGGCATTGAGCGCCACGCCGGAGTCGCCCAGCAGCTGCTTGATCATCGGCAGCAGCTTCTGCGCATGCATGCGCGGGATCACCTCGTAATGGCTGGTTACCTTGCCATCATGCAGCAGCGCGACGGAACAGGCTTCGGTGGCGGTATCCAGGGCCAGCAGGGTGGTCATCGAACGGGTATCCAGGAACAAGTGAAAAGAGCGGCAGTATAAACGACAACGGCCCGCAAGCGGGCCGTCGTGACGCACGGTGATGGATCAGCTCAGGGCTGCCAGCACTTTGGCGGTGATTGCATCTACCGACCCCACGCCTTCGATGTGGCTGTACTTCGGCTTGCCAGCGTTGGCGGCCGACAGCTTCTGGTAGAAGTCCACCAGCGGCTTGGTCTGGGTGTGGTAGACCGAAAGGCGATGGCGCACGGTTTCTTCCTTGTCGTCGTCGCGCTGAATCAGGTCTTCGCCGGTAACGTCGTCCTTGCCTTCCACTTTCGGCGGGTTGTACTGAATGTGGTAGGTACGGCCCGAGGCCAGGTGCACGCGGCGGCCCGCCATGCGGCCGACGATCTCTTCGTCGTCGACGGCGATCTCGACCACTGCATCGATGTCGACACCGGCAGCGACCATGGCTTCAGCCTGTGGAATGGTGCGTGGGAAACCGTCGAACAGGCAGCCGTTGGCGCAGTCTGGCTGGGCGATGCGCTCCTTGACCAGGCTGATGATCAGCTCGTCGGAGACCAGCTGGCCGGCATCCATGACTTTCTTGAGCTCCAGGCCCAGCGGGGTACCGGCCTTGACGGCAGCACGCAGCATGTCACCGGTGGAGATCTGTGGGATACCGAACTTCTCGGTGATGAATTTTGCCTGAGTACCTTTACCGGCCCCGGGAGCTCCCAGCAGAATTACGCGCATCTCGTGCTCCTCAAATTTTTTTATGAAATTCAATGGATTCGGCAACCAGGGCCAAGTCCGGAAAATCGGGTATGACCATAAATCGGTCAGAAGGCTGCTCAAGATACACAGCGCCCGTCAGCCAGACAAGCTTCCCAAAGTTGCAGGAATGGGCCATCTGTAGCCAAGGCTGCAGGCGGTTGCGCCCAGCGCAACCACCTTCCCTGCCCTGGTTTGGCCCGCAGGGCGGCCTTGCGCGCGGGCAGCCAGCCGTGGCCTCAGCCTGTGTTGCGCAGGCCTGCGGCAATCCCTGCCACTGTCACCAGCAGGGCCTGCTCCAGCGGGCTGTCCAGAGCGGCTTCACGGCTGCGTGAGCGCGCCAGCAGCTCGGCCTGAAGCTGATGCAGCGGGTCCAGGTAGGTGTTGCGCAGGCTGATGAATTCCAGCGTTTCCGGGCTGTGCGCCAGTAGCACCTGCTGCCCGGTCAGGCCCAATACCACCTGACAGGACTGCGACAATAGGTCGCGCAGATGTGCACCTAAAGGAAGCAACTGCGGTTGCACCAGACGTTCGTCGTAGGCCTCGGCAATCTGCGCATCAGCTTTGGCCAAGACCATCTCCAGCATGTCGATGCGGGTACGGAAGAACGGCCACTGCTCACGCATCTGCGCCAGCAACTCACCCTGCCCCCGTGCCAGTGCATTGCTCAGCGCGGTTTCCCACCCCAACCAGGCCGGCAGCATCAGGCGCGTCTGGGTCCAGCCGAAGATCCATGGAATGGCCCGCAGGCTTTCGATGCCACCGGCACGACGCTTGGCCGGGCGGCTGCCCAGCGGCAGGCGCCCCAGCTCCTGTTCGGGTGTGGACTGGCGGAAATACTCGACGAAATCCGGGTTCTCCCGCACCACGCTGCGGTAAGCCTTGACGCCATCGGCGGCCAGTTGGTCCATCAAGGCGCGCCAGGCCGGCTCAGGGGGTGGCGGCGGCAGCAAGGTGGCTTCCAGCACCGCCGCCAGGTACAGGTTGAGGTTCTGCTCGGCGATACCTGGCAAACCAAACTTGAAGCGGATCATCTCGCCTTGCTCGGTGGTGCGAAACCGCCCTGCCACTGACCCCGGTGGTTGCGAGAGGATCGCCGCGTGGGCCGGGCCACCGCCGCGGCCGACAGTGCCGCCACGGCCATGGAACAGCAGCAGTTCGACCTGATGCTCACGGCAGATGCGTACCAGATTTTCCTGCGCCCGATATTGGGCCCAGGCCGCGGCGGTGGTCCCGGCGTCCTTGGCCGAATCGGAGTAGCCGATCATCACTTCCTGCGGCCCGCGCAAGCCCGCACGATAGCCTGGCAGGCCGAGCAGCCGCTCCATCACAGGGCCCGCGTTGTCCAGATCGGCCAGGGTTTCGAACAGCGGCACCACGCGCATCGGCCTGGTCAGGCCGGCTTCCTTGAGCAGCAACTGCACAGCCAGTACATCCGATGCAGCGCCCGCCATGGAGATGACATACGAACCGAGCGATGCGCCCGGCGCCGCAGCGATCTCGCGACAGGTGGCAAGCACTTCGGCAGTGTCCGCCTGGGGCATGAAGTGGGCCGGCAGCAATGGCCGGCGGTTTTTCAATTCGGCCTGCAGGAACGCGATACGCTTGTCTTCATCCCAGTGCGCATAGCTGCCCATGCCCAGATAATCGGTGATCTCCGACAGCGCGTCACGGTGTCGGGCGGCATCCTGGCGCACGTCCAGGCGCCCCAGAAACAGGCCAAAAGTCACCGCACGGCGCAGACTGTCGAGCAATGGCCCATCGGCAATCACGCCCATGCCACATTCGTGCAAGGACTGGTAGCACAGCTCCAGCGGCGCGATCAGGTCACGGTTGTCCACCAGCACATCGGCACTGGTCGGCTGGGTAGCGGTGAGCGACGCATGGGCCCAGGCGCGCGTCGCCCGCAAGCGGTCACGCAATTGCTTGAGCACGGCGCGGTAGGGCTCTGGGGTGTCCCCCACCCGCTCGCGCACAGCGCTGTTGGCCTGCTGCATGGACAACTCTGCCGCCAGCGCGTCGACATCGCGCAAAAACAGGTCGGCCGCCATCCAGCGTGCCAGCAGCAACACTTCGCGGGTCACCGCGGCGGTCACGTTGGGGTTGCCATCACGATCGCCGCCCATCCACGAGGCAAAGCGCACAGGCGCCGCTTCCAGCGGCAGGCGCAGGCCAGTGGCGTCGAACAGCGCCTTGTCCACCTTGCGCAGGTGGCTGGGGATGGCATGCCACAGGGAGTGCTCGATCACCGCGAAGCCCCATTTGGCTTCGTCTACAGGCGTTGGCCGGGTGCGCCGGATTTCTTCTGTGTGCCAGGCCTCAGCGATCAACCGGCGCAGGCGCTCGCGCACTTGCTGGCGCTCGACCGGGGTCAAATCACGATGGTCTTGCACGGCCAACTGGCCGGCAATGGCATCGTACTTCTGGATCAATGTGCGGCGTGCCACTTCGGTGGGATGCGCGGTGAGCACCAGCTGGATATCGAGCTTGGCCAATTGCCTGGCCAAGGCATCGTCCTTGTGCCCGGCCTGCTTCAGACGCGCCAGCAACTCAGGCAGCACCCGCGCCTCGAAAGGCTCTGGCTGCTCGGCATCGCGACGCCGGATCAACTGGTACTGCTCGGCCATGTTGGCCAGGTTGAGGAACTGGTTGAAGGCACGTGCCACCGGCAACAAGTCTTCTTCAGCCAGGTTCGCCAAGGTGGAACTCAGCTGTTCGCCGGCGCTGCGCCGGTCCGCCTTGGCGCTATGGCGAATGTCCTCGATTTTCTGCAGGAACGCGTCACCGTGCTGCTGGCGAATGGTTTCGCCAAGCAACTCCCCCAACACATGGACATCTTCACGCAAGCGCACATCGATATCAGTCATTGGCCCTCTCTTCGGCGCGGCTCGCCCGCGCTCTGCTCAGGAAACAGCACTGGCCCAAGAGTGCCCACAGCGGGGCCGCCATGGCAAGCCACGACCGGTAAAGCAAACTAAAGTAAAAGTGCAGCAGTCCGATGCAATGCAGCCTTTCCGAGGCGTTTACAGAGGTCATCATGAAAATCCGCGAACTCGCCCAGCACTGGGAACAGAACGCCGCAGGCACCCTGAGCCCGACCGGCCATACCTTGCACCTGGACCTGGAGTCGGAGGCGCGCCTGGCGGCGCTCATCGACATGTACCCCAAGCGCACCGCCGAGGAACTGCTCGGTGAGCTGGTCGCAGCCGCGCTCGAGGAGCTTGAAGCCAGCTTCCCCTACGTGCAGGGCCACAAGGTCATTTCCACCGATGAAGAAGGCGATCCGCTGTACGAAGACATAGGCTCTACACCGCGCTTTCTGGCGCTTTCAAGGCGCCATCTGCACACCCTCAGCAACCCCGGCGACGGCAGCGGAAACTGACGCGCCTGCCTCCCGTTCCGGGCTGCCCTCCAGCCCGGAATACCGCTTCTGACAGTGGAAGTTCCGCTCACACACCACTGACCGATCAGTCAGAAATAGTTGGCATTTTTTTCTGAACTATTCAAAAAACGACCCAGTCACAGCCAATAGCCATCACGCTAAAACCCTGCACACTGTCGTCGTGCACCGTTGAGCTGAAGCACACGGCGATGCCAGGGATTGAGCGATGGGATGGACTGCTACGGACATCGTCGTTATCAGGAGTGATCCAATGGAGCTGACCACCATGAAGACCCGCACTTCGAAACTTTCCTCCACTCATGTGCGCGGGTTCAAGCTGGCCGCGCTGGCCCTGGGCAGTAGCCTGGTCCTGGCCGGCTGTGCGGGCAACCCGCCCACCGAGCAGTATGCCGTCACCCAGTCCGCCGTGAACTCCGCCGTCAGCGCTGGCGGTACCGAGTTCGCCGCCGTTGAAATGAAAGCGGCGCAGGACAAGTTCAAGCAGGCCGAAATCGCCATGCACGACAAGAACTACGAGGACGCCAAGCGTCTGGCCGAGCAGGCCGAATGGGACGCTCGCCTCGCCGAACGCAAGGCCCAGGCGGCCAAGGCCCAGAAGGCCGTGCAGGACGCCCGCCAGGGCGTTCAGGACGTACGTCAGGAAGGCCTGCGTAGCGCTCAGTGAGCGCCGCCCAGCCTGCCTTAGCCTTCGCACTCGATCAAAGGATGAACACTATGCGCAAACACGTCATGATTCCCGCCCTGCTGGCCCTGAGCGTCGGTCTCGCTGCCTGCTCGCACGACCCGAACGCCAACCTGGAGTCGGCCCGCACCAACTTCTCGTCGCTGCAGAGCGACCCGCAGGCGAGCAAAATCGCAGCCCTTGAAACCAAGGACGCACAAGACTGGCTGAACAAGGCCGACAAGGCCTACATGGAGCGTGAGGACAGCAAGAAAGTCGACCAGTTGGCCTACCTGACCAACCAGCGCGTTGAAGTGGCCAAGCAGACCATTGCCCTGCGCTCGGCCGAAAACGAGCTGAAAAACGCCTCGGCCCAACGTGCCCAGGCCAAGCTCGATGCCCGTGACGCGCAGATCGCCAAGCTTCAGGACAGCCTGAACGCCAAGCAGACCGACCGCGGTACGCTGGTGACCTTCGGCGATGTACTGTTCGACTTCAACAAGGCCGAACTCAAAAGCAGCGCCTTGCCCAACGTGACCAAGCTGGCCCAGTTCCTCCAGGAAAACCCTGAGCGCAAGGTCATCGTCGAGGGTTACACCGACAGCGTCGGTTCGGCCAACTACAACCAGACCCTGTCCGAGCGTCGCGCCGGTGCCGTGCGCATGGCGCTGGTACGTGCAGGCGTGGACCCTGCGCGCATCGTCGCTCAAGGCTACGGCAAGGAATACCCGGTTGCTGACAACAGCAGCAACTCGGGCCGTGCGCAAAACCGCCGGGTGGAGGTGACCATCTCCAACGACAACCAGCCGGTAGCGCCGCGTTCGGTGAGCCAGGTGCAGTAAGGCTCACAGGTCGATAAAAGAACCCCGCCTTCATGGCGGGGTTCTTCTTTTTCATCGTTGGTTCGAGCGGGTCATTGCACTTGTTGCGGGGTCTGCTCACCCATGCAACGCACCGCACGCTTGCGGTTGTCGACCAGTACCCCGGTAAGGCCCTTTTGCGCTGTGTCGAACAGCACCAGCACACCGTCCACACACTGCGCCACCTGCGGCGCTGGGTCGAGGGAAACCTTGTAGTCCTCACCAGGTACGGTCTTGAGCATGGTGAAATCCTGCAGCAACAACGCATCCTCCGGCTTGGCGAAATGCAGGTAGCCGTAATACCACAGAGCCCCCACCGTCACGATGATGCTGCCGACACCGGTCAGGATCAGCGGGATGGCGTTGCGTTCTTCACTCATTGCTTGTTCTTCTCGTCAGGGTAGTTGGGCACTTCGGCCAGCCGCCGCAGGCCGTTGAAATGGCGGGGGTCATCAAGAAAACGCAGCATCACCTGGCGCCAGACCGGGTCGGCAAAGGTCTGTACATGGCCGCCGCGGGTCAGTTGCAGCACCCGTGGTGGCGGTGCGTGCTGGTACAGGCGAATGCCGTTGTTCATCGGTACCAGGTTGTCGTCGATGCTATGGAAGAACAGCTTGGGCGGGCCGCTCAGGCGCTCGACCGAACGGATCGCGCTGTCACCATCGGGTACCAGCCAGGACAACGGCACCTGCAAGGGCCAGGTCAACCACGATGTGCTCAGCGCAAAGCGCCCGACATCGCGGTAACTGGCCGGCACGCCATCGAACACCAGTGCGCTGAAGCGCAGGCATTGCTCGGGGTGGGCTGCCAGGTAGTGGATGGCCATTGCCCCGCCCAGGCTCTGCCCCAGCAATACCAAGGGTTTGCCCTTGACCTCGGGGGCCTGGTCGAGCCATGCCATGGCCGCTGCGATGTCATTGTAGACCTGTGGCAAGCCGGGCTTGCCCTGGGACAGGCCATAGCCCCGGTAATCGATCATCAGCACCTGATAGCCCTGCTCCGGCAGCCAGTAGCTACCGCCCAGGTGCCCAGCCAGATTGCCGCCATTGCCGTGCAAGTGCAGCACCGTGCCCTTGACCTCGACACCCGCCTTGGCCGGCAGCCACCAGCCATGCAGGCGGACGCCGTCGGCGGTGGTCAGGGTGACATCGCGGTACTGCAGCTTGGCACGCTCGGGCGTGAACGGCTGGCCCGGTTCCGGGTAGAACAACAGGCTGCTGCACCCGCCCAGGCCCAACAGCGCCAAACCCAGGACCAGGCAGCGGCAGCGCTCAAAGAATGTTCGCGTAGTCGGCTTCAATGCGATCAAGGCTCAGGTGGTTGAGGAAGTTGGAGAAGCACATCCAGGCCGACAGCGCATTGAGGTCGCGAAACTGCTCCGGCAGGTACTTGGGCGGTTCCACCAGGCCTTCTTCGACCAGCTGACGCAAGGTACGCATGTCTTCGAGGGTAGTCTTGCCGCAGAACAGCAGCGGAATCTGCTCGAGTTTGCCCTTTCTCACGGCCAACTGAATGTAGTTGTAAACCATGATGAAACCCTTGAGGTAGGACAAATCCTTGGTAAATGGCAGACCATTGGGCACCGAGCCGCGGAACACCCGGCTTGCATTGCTGTAGCTCTGCGCCATTTCAAAGCCCTGGGCGCGGAAAAACTCGAACACCTGGAGGAAATCGGCGCCCTCCTCGACCATATGGATGGCGCGCGTGCGGTTGGTGAGCTTGCGCAGACGGCTGGGGTAAGAGGCGAAGGCGATCACCTCCATGAGAATCGCCAAACCCTCCTGAGTCACCGTCGACGAAGGCGGGCCCTTCGACAGGAAGGTGCAGATCGGCTGGTTCAGGCCGTTGAGCGTGGTGCCCACATGCACCAGCCCCTCGTGCACTTCCAGCGCGCGCACATCACGGCTGTTGAACATGGCGTCAGCGCGCACCTTGATGTAGTCGGCCCCTGCCGCCGCATCGGCGACGATCCCATCGGACTCGAACACCCGGATGGTTTCCTCGGCCTCGCCGAACACCTTGTTCAGGCGGCGCTGGAGGATGTCCACGGCCTCCTTGGCAGTCAGGTTTTTCGGCTCGTCCTTGAGGTCACCACGGCCGTCGATGTTGTTCAGGTAATCGGAAAGCATCAGGCCAAGGTCGGCCAGCGTCGGGTCGCCAGCGTGGAAGGCATCGGACGCCGCGCCATAGAGTTCCTGGGAGATCAGGCCGAAATCCTCGGTGCCGCGTGCTTCGAGCATGCGCACCACCATGCGGTACTCCTTGCACATGCGCCGCATGATCTGCCCCACCGGGTTGAACTGCCCCAATTGCCGGGTGATGTCGCGCTCGATGCTCTGGAACTCGGCCTTGACCGCACTTGAGTCGAACGACAGCGGCCGCGACTGGTAATAGGCGCGGTCCACTGCAGGCGGCTCTTTGCCCTTGGCCTTCAGAAAGCCCTGGCGGATGTTGTCATCCCACTTGACCGCATCGAGCACACGTATAGGGGTTTGCGCGGTGACGATGCGATCGGACAGTGCGCGTATGGTCTGCTGGTACTCGTCCACCGGGGAACTCCTTTCTAGAACAAGGCACCTGTACAGGCCCCTCGCCGGCAAGCCGGCGAGGGGCCGGTACGGTCATTTGCCGCTACGCTGGAAGCGCGCCACCTCGACGAACAGGTCGGAGTTGGCCGGGTCATCCAGATAGGCCAGCACCCGCTCCGACGGGCTGTCGATCAGCACGCCCTCACCGTTGTCCTCCGGTACCTCCGTGTTGCGCCCGGTCAGCTCTTTTTTCTCGACCGCCTGCTGCACCTGTTCCACATCAAGGTTGTAGATCACCAGTTCCTTGCCATCGACGATATCGAAACCGCCAATCAGGAAATGGCCGCCCAGGCGCTTGGGTACACCGGCAGAGAGGTACCAGCGGTTGCCGTGGCGTGACACGGTGAATACGTACTCTTCGGGTTTCTTGCCCTTGGCCGTGGCCACGGCCTTGTAGGCATCGGCGCCGCTGCGGCTGATGGCCAGCTTCAGTGGCTCGCCCCAGGCGTCCTTGCTGCTCCACTTGCCCAGCAGGGCCTTGGGCGCCGCCTGATTGCTCGGCAACGGCTCATGGAAGGTCACCAGACAACCGCCCAGCAGGAGGAATGACAACGTCAACAACACCACACGCCAGGCTTTCATCAGGTTCTCCTTGAAAGTTCGTTCTCGGCTCAGGCCGATGCCAACACCAGGTGCAGGTAACGGGTAAGCATAGCGAGCATCTGCCCATCGGCTTGCGCATCGGCATCCTTGAGCAGGCCCTGATATTCCATCTGCTCGATAATCGCCGTCAACATCTGGGCGTCCTGTTCCGGTTGCTGCGAGCCGACCACCTGCAACAGCTGGCGCGTGCCATGCAGCAGAATCTGCTCGTGGGCGCACACCAGCTCGGCCAGGCGCGGGCACAGCAGCGCTTCCTGGCGGAAGGCTTGCTCGGCCATCAGGAAGTCGCGGCGGTTGACCAACTGCCGGGAAACGTAGTCGGCAGTCATCTGCGCCACTTCGTCAGCCAGACGCGCCCTTGATTGCGCACTGCCATCACCCTGGGCAAGCAGCTGGCGCAGCACCACTTCGGTATTGGCCCACAGCTTGGCCATGTAGGCGGCGCTGCGTTCGACGTATTGGGCGAAGGTATCGGTGAGCAGGTCCTCGATATCCTTGAAGTAGTAGGTCGTGGCCGACAGCGGCACACCGGCCTCGGCGGCGACCGCACGGTGGCGCACGCCACGCACGCCATCACGCACGACAATGCGCATGGCGGCGTCGAGGATCAACTGGCGGCGCTGTTCGCTGCCTTGGCGGGCGGTCTTGCGACCCTGGTATTGCACGCTTTCGGCGACGGCGGTGGCAATGCCGGCGGCGCCTTGCTGGGCCATTGCGGGTGTCACGGGTGTACCTCATTGATCTTGGGGTGACTGCACCGGCCCTATCGCCGGCTTGCCGGCGATAGGGCCCTGACAAACAACATAAGGCTTCAGGCAAGAAAAAGCCGCCCCGAAAGGCGGCTTGTTCAATTCACTCAGGCCTGTGGGCGCATGTGCGGGAACAGGATCACGTCGCGAATCGACGGCGAGTTGGTCAGCAGCATCACCAGGCGGTCGATGCCGATGCCTTCACCAGCAGTCGGTGGCATGCCGTACTCCAGGGCGCGAACGAAGTCGGCATCGTAGTGCATGGCTTCGTCGTCACCGGCGTCCTTCTCGGCCACCTGGGCCAGGAAGCGCTCTGCCTGGTCTTCGGCGTCGTTGAGCTCGGAGTAGGCGTTGGCGATCTCGCGGCCACCGATGAACAGCTCGAAGCGGTCGGTCACGGCCGGGTTGTCGTCGTTGCGGCGGGCCAGCGGCGAAACTTCGAACGGGTATTCGGTAATGAAGTGCGGCTGCTCCAGCTTGTGCTCGACCAGCTCTTCGAAAATCATCACCTGCAGCTTGCCCAGGCCCTCGTGGCCCAGCACCTTGGCACCGGCTTTCTTGGCGATGTCACGGGCACGCTCGACATCCTGCAGGTCGGCCGCAGTCAGTTCAGGGTTGTACTTGAGGATCGAGTCGAACACCGACAGGCGCACGAACGGCTCACCAAAGTGGAACACCTTGTCGCCATACGGTACATCGGTGCTGCCCAGGACCAGCTGGGCTAGCTCGCGGAACAGTTCCTCGGTGAGGTCCATGTTGTCACGGTAGTCAGCGTAGGCCTGGTAGAACTCGAGCATGGTGAACTCGGGGTTGTGCCGGGTCGAAACGCCTTCGTTACGGAAGTTGCGGTTGATCTCGAACACTTTCTCGAAACCACCGACCACCAGGCGCTTGAGGTACAGCTCCGGCGCGATACGCAGGAACATGGCCATGTCCAGGGCGTTGTGGTGGGTTTCGAACGGCTTGGCCGCGGCACCGCCAGGAATGGTCTGCAGCATCGGCGTTTCGACTTCCAGGAAGTCGCGGTCGATGAGGAACTTGCGGATATGCGAGATCACCTGCGAACGCACACGGAAGGTGTGGCGGGTTTCTTCGTTGACCATCAGGTCGACATAACGCTGGCGGTAGCGCTGCTCGGTGTCGGTCAGGCCGTGGTGCTTGTCCGGCAGCGGGCGCAGCGACTTGGTCAGCAGGCGTACGTTGGTCATTTCAACGTACAGGTCGCCCTTGCCGGAGCGGGCCAGGGTGCCTTCGGCGGCGATGATGTCGCCCAGGTCCCAGGTCTTGACCGCGGCCAGGGTTTCTTCCGGCAGGGTCTTGCGATTGACGTAGACCTGGATGCGCCCGGTCATGTCCTGGATCACCATGAACGAGCCACGGTTGAGCATGATGCGACCGGCTACCTTGACCGGGATCGCTGCAGCTTCCAGCTCTTCCTTGGTCTTGTCGACGTATTGCTTCTGCAGGTCGTTGCAGTAGCTGTCGCGGCGGAAGTCGTTGGGGAAGGCCTGACCCTTCTCGCGCTCGGCGGCAAGCTTTTCCTTGCGCAGGGCGATCAGGGTGTTTTCTTCCTGTTGCAGGTCTTGCGATTCGGTCTTGAGGTCGCTCATGTCGTCATTCTTTCCATCAGGTATTCGTTGCCCTTTTCGGGCAGGGCACGCGATGCCGGCGTGCGGGCATCGCGGCGGTGGTGTGCGGCTTACAGCCCCTGCTTGAGGCTCGCTTCCAGATACTGGTCGATGTCGCCATCCAGCACCTTGTTGCAGTCGCTGCGCTCGACGCCGGTACGCAGGTCCTTGATACGCGAGTCATCCAGCACGTAGGAGCGGATCTGGTGGCCCCAGCCGATGTCCGACTTGCTGTCTTCCAGCGCCTGGGAGGCGGCGTTGCGCTTTTGCATTTCCAGCTCGTACAACTTGGCCCGCAGCATTTTCATGGCGGTGTCCTTGTTGGCATGCTGGGAGCGTTCGTTCTGGCACGCCACCACGGTGTTGGTCGGCACGTGGGTGATACGTACCGCCGAGTCGGTGGTGTTCACGTGCTGACCACCGGCACCGGAGGAACGGTAAGTGTCGATGCGCAGGTCGGACGGGTTGATGTCGATCTCGACCTTGTCGTCGATCTCGGGCGACACGAACACCGCCGAGAACGAGGTGTGGCGACGGGCACCGGAGTCGAACGGGCTCTTGCGTACCAGGCGGTGCACGCCGATTTCGGTGCGCAGCCAGCCGAAGGCGTACTCGCCCTTGATGTGCACGGTGGCGCCCTTGATGCCGGCGACTTCGCCCTCGGAAAGCTCGATGATGGTGGCGTCGAAACCGCGCTTGTCGGCCCAGCGCAGGTACATGCGCAGCAGGATGTTGGCCCAGTCCTGCGCTTCGGTACCGCCAGAGCCGGCCTGGATGTCCAGGTAGGCGTTGTTCATGTCCATCTCGCCGCTGAACATGCGACGGAACTCAAGCTGGGCCAGTTTTTCTTCCAGGCCTTGCAGCTCGGTCACGACGTCGCTCACGGCGCTTTCGTCATTTTCCTCGACGGCCATGTCGAGCAGATCCTGGCAGTCGGCCAGGCCGCCGGACATCTTGTCCAGGGTCTCGACGACCTGCGCCAGCATGGCACGCTCGCGGCCCAGGGCCTGGGCGTACTCGGGCTTGTTCCAGACGGCCGGGTCTTCCAGCTCGCGGTTGACTTCGATCAGGCGGTCAGCTTTTTGATCGTAGTCAAAGATACCCCCGAATGGACTGGGAACGCTCGGTGAGGTCCTTGATGGTGTTCAGGATCGGTTGGATTTCCATGGCGCGCGGCTCTCGTACGAATTCGGTGAAAAGCCCGCGAGTATAACCGATCCAGGGAGCTGCGGCAGCCCGTTGGGCAGCCGCTTGAACCTCAGGCGATACCGACCTGGTTACGCCCGCTGTTCTTGGCCTGGTACAACCCCTTGTCGGCTGCCGAGATCAATTGCCGACAATGGCTGCCGATCGCCGGCGTCTGGGTCGCCAGGCCGATGCTCACGGTCAGGCGCGAATCGTCTTGCGATGCCGTATGCGGGATATTCAGGCCATGTACGGTCTGGCGCAGCTTCTCCGCCACCAGCCGCGCACCGCCCGGGGAGGTGTTGGGCAATACCAGCGCGAACTCCTCGCCCCCGTAGCGCGCCGGCAGGTCGGTAGGCCGTGAGCAGGAGCCGCGGATGGCCTCTGCAACCTGGCGCAGCGCTTCATCACCTGCCAGGTGGCCGAAGCTGTCGTTGTAGACCTTGAAGTAGTCGACATCGATCATCAGCAGCGACAACTGCTGCTGCTCACGCATGGCCCTGCGCCATTCCAGTTCCAGGTACTCATCGAAATGGCGGCGGTTGGACAGACCGGTGAGGCCATCGGAGTTCATCAGCCGCTGCAGCATCAGGTTGGTGTCAAGCAGTTGCTGCTGGCTCACGCGCAGCGCCCGGTAGGCCTCGTCACGCTGCAGCAGGGTCAGGTACGAGCGGGAGTGGTAGCGGATGCGAGCCACCAGTTCGATGGTATCCGGCAGCTTGACCAGGTAGTCGTTGGCCCCGGCAGCGAAGGCCGCACTTTTGACCAAAGGGTCTTCCTTGGTCGACAGAACGATGATCGGGATGTCCCGGGTAGCCGGATTGTTACGGTATTCGCGCACCAGGGTCAGGCCGTCGAGGCCCGGCATGATCAGGTCCTGGAGGATCACCGTAGGTTTGATGCGCATGGCCTGAGCCACCGCCTGATGGGGGTCGGCGCAGAAATGGAAATCGATGTTTTCCTCATGGGCCAGGCCACGACGCACCGCTTCGCCGATCATCGCCTGATCGTCGACCAGCAAGACCATCGCCGAATTTTCATTGGCGGTCGCAAACCCTTCGATCGGTAGATCAATCATCCCTATTCACCTGATCACGGCCGCAGGGGCGGTGTGATTCAATACATATCGTCATTGTGCAAAGATTTCCATCAGGCGCCCGGCGATTCGCTCCAGCGGACGGATTTCCACCGCTGCATCGATTGCCGCGGCGGCTTTGGGCATACCGTAGACTGCGCTGCTGGACTGGTCCTGAGCAATGGTCAGGAAGCCTTGCTGGCGCATCAGTTTCAGGCCTTGGGCACCATCGCGGCCCATGCCGGTGAGCAGCACGCCCACCGCCTGCCCGCGCCAATAGCGCGCCACACTTTCGAAGAACACATCGATCGAGGGCCGGTAGATTTCGTTGACAGGTTCGGCAGTGTAGGCCAACTGGCCGTTGTGCAGCAGGCGTATGTGGTGATTGGTGCCCGCCAGCAGGACCTGCCCAGGCTGCGGCGGTTCCCCTTCACGAGCCAGGCGCACCGGCATGCCGCAGGCACTGCCAAGCCATTCTGCCATGCCGGCAGCGAACACCTGGTCAACATGCTGAACCAGCACGATGGATGCCGGGAACGTTTTGGGCAGGCCCTTTAGCAGCACCTCGAGGGCCGCAGGCCCGCCGGCCGATGAGCCGATCGCCACCAGGCCGCGGCGCTGGGCGGCATCGCGTAACGGCGCGGCGACCGGTTTGGTCGCGCTGGGCCGCTGTTGGCCGATCAACCAGCTGATGTTGAGGATCTTGCGAAGCAACGGCGCCGCCGCTTCCCGCGCATCACCCGCGCCCAGCGCCGGGGTGTCGACCACATCAAGGGCCCCATGGCCCATGGCCTCGAACACGCGGTGCACGTTCTGCTTGCGGTCGACGGTGACGATGACGATGGCACACGGCGTCTCGGCCATGATCCGCCGGGTCGCCTCCACACCATCCATCACCGGCATGATGAGGTCCATGAGAATCAGGTCGGGCGTTGCCTGGGCACACTGGCGCACGGCCTCGGCGCCATTGCTAGCCACCCAGATCACCTCATGCGCAGGCTCCAGGGCCAGGGCCCGGCGCAACGCCTCTACCGCCATGGGCATATCGTTGACGATGGCGATCTTCATCCTTGAGCACCTCCGATCAGTTCAACCACGGCGTCGAGCAACGCATCGTCGTGGAAGCTGGCTTTTGCCAAATAGTAGTCGGCGCCAGCGTCCAGGCCTCGCCGTCGATCTTCTTCGCGGTCCTTGTACGACACCACCATCACAGGCAGAGACTGCAGGCGCTGGTCGCGGCGCACCAAGGTGACCAGCTCGATACCGTCCATTCGCGGCATGTCGATGTCGGTGATCAGCAGGTCGAAATCCTCGCTACGCAGTGCATTCCAACCGTCCATGCCATCGACTGCCACAGCCACCTCGAAACCGCGGTTGCTCAGCAGCTTGCGTTGCAGCTCGCGTACGGTGAGCGAGTCGTCGACAACCAGAATGCGCTTGCGGCTGGCGCCACGGCCTGCCTGCACGCCGCGCTCGATGCGCTCCAGGCGGCCGGTGCTGAGCAGTTTCTCGACCGAGCGCAGCAAGTCTTCGACATCGACGATCAACACCACCGAACCGTCGTCCAGCAGCGCCCCCGCGGAAATGTCCTGGACCTTGCCCAGCCGTGCATCGAGCGGCATCACGACCAGCACCCGCTCACCGATCAGCCGCTCCACGGCCACACCGTAAAGCTGTTCACGTTCGCGGATCACCACGACCCGCAAAGCGCTTTCATCACCTTGCGCGGCGGGCCGGTTGAGCAACTGGCTGGCCGCCACCAGACCGATATGCCGGCCCTCGTGCCAAAAATGCTGACGCCCCTCGATTTGCACGATCTGCTCGGCCGTCACCTCCAAGGTGCGCTCGATATGCGCCAGCGGGAACGCATAAGCCTCCCCGCCGACTTCCACCACGAGGCTGCGTACCACCGAAAGGGTCAACGGCACTTCCAGATGGAAGCGGCAGCCCTGGCCGGCCTGCTGGGTCAGCTCGATCGAGCCGCGCAGGTCCCGCACCAGATGCTGCACCGCGTCCAGGCCAACACCGCGGCCGGAGACTTCGGTCACTTTGTCGCGCATGCTGAAGCCCGGCAGGAACAGGAAGGTCAGCAGCTCCGCCTCGCTCATCTGCGCCACGGTGTCCGCCGGGGACAAGCCGCGCTGAACGATACTGCGCTGCAGCCGTTGCAGGTCGATGCCGGCGCCGTCATCGCTCAGTTCAAGGATCAACAGGCCGGCCTGATGGGAGGCTCGCAGGCGTATTGCACCTTCTTCCGGTTTGCCCGCCAGCAGTCGCTGCTCGGGCAATTCAATACCATGGTCGACTGCATTGCGCAGCAGATGGGTCAACGGCGCTTCGAGCTTTTCCAGCACATCGCGGTCGACCTGGGTCTTTTCACCGTCTATCTGCAGACGCACCTGCTTGCCCAGCGAGCGGCCCAGGTCTCGCACCATACGGCTTTGGCCGGTAAGCACATCGGCAAACGGGCGCATGCGGCAGGCCAGGGCTGTGTCGTACAGCAACTGCGCCCGCTGGCTGGCCTGCCAGCCGAATTCGTCAAGGTCGGCGGTCTGCTGTTGCAGGATGTGCTGGGTTTCCATCAGCAGCCGTTGCGCCTGGGCCAGTGCTTCCAACACCGGCAGGCTCTGGCCGCTGCCTTCCAACTGGGCTTTCAGGCCATCGAGGGCGCGCATGCCTTGGCCGTGCATGCGCTTGAGGCGCTGCAGGGTGGCCAGATAGGGTTTGAGGCGCTGGGTCTCGACCAGCGACTTGCTCGACAAGTCGAGCAGGCTGTTGAGCCGATCGGCAGTTACCCGCAACACCCGCTCGCCACCTTGCGCGCCGCGCTTGGATGCCCTGCGCGGCACGGGAGGCTCTGCTTCGGGCTCAAGCTCGGGGGTAACCAGCTCGACCGTGGGCAATGGTGTCTGGGCCGGCACGCTGGAAGGCACAGGTGCACCGGGAGGGTCCAGCAAGCCAGCCATCTGGGCCAGAAAACCGGGTACCGCCCCCTCACCGGCAGGGTCCCCGGGCGTTGCGACATGCAGCAGCAGGTCTGTACCGCGCAGCAAGGCATCGATATGTTCAGCGCGCAGCAGCAGCCGGCCTTCCTGGGCCGCTACCAGGCAATCTTCCATCACATGGGCCACGCTGACCCCGGCGTCGATGCCCACGATGCGTGCAGCACCCTTCAAAGAGTGCGCAGCACGCATGCAGGCTTCCAATTGAGCCGCCTGGGTCGGGTTGCGCTCCAGCGCCATCAGCCCTGTGATGAGCACCTGGGTCTGAGCTTCGGCTTCCAGGCTGAACAGCTCGAGCAACGATGCGTCGCGCATTTGCTCAGGGGTCATGACAGGCTCCGCTGCACGGCAGACAGTAGTTGTTGTTCGTCCAGCACACGCACGCTGCGCCCGCGCCACTGCAGTACGGCGGCGGTGAACGGTGCAGTATCTTCAGTGGCGCCCGGTAGTGTGAACTCCAGGCGATGAATACCGTCGATCTCGTCCACCGCCAGCACCACTGGCCCGCCTGCCGCCGCCAGAATCAACATGCGCGGCATCGCCCGGCTGCTGCGCGCAGGCTCCGGCAAGCGCGCCAGCCCCAGCATTTCGCTCAGCGACAGGCACGGCACCAGTGCGCCACGCACATTGGCTACCCCTTGCAGCACCCTGGAACGCTGATGCGGCAATGAATGTACCGGCTGCACCGGGGCGATCTCGGCCAGGCAGGCGGTCGCCAGGGCCAGCCACTCCTCACCCAGACGAAACAGCAGCAGCGAGCGCCCGACGCTGGACTCGACCTGCGCCGCCTCGTGCAACTGATCGTCCTGAGCCAGTGCATAGCGGTCCAGCAGACGGGTAGCGGCCGCAGCATAGACTTCACAGTTGCGACAATGGATATGCCTTTGCAGCAGCGGGCATTGCTTGTCGCCGTGCACGCCGATCCGGTTCCAGCAATCGTCGATACGCTCATCGTCCTGGGCGAGCAGCGCAATTGCGTGTTCCACGCTCATCGTTCAGCCCCCCTGCCAGCGCGTGCCGCGCGTTCGTGCAAGCGGCGAGCGCCGGCTTCGTCGCCTTGGGCCGCCAGCAACATGGCCAGGTGCAGCAACGCCTCAGGGTGCTGCGGCTCCAGGTACAGGGCTTTGCGGTAGTGCGTCTGGGCTTGCCGGGCATCGCCTTCGGTATCGCTGAGCAGTCCCAGCCAGTAATACACCTGAGCCTTGGGCTCAAACTGCTGCAGGTAGCGCTGGCAATTGGCACGCGCTTGCGTGCCCTCACCCGCGTTGGCCTGCCTCGCGATGAGGGCCAGCAGTTCACTTTCGCTCTCGCGCTGCACCACTGTGGGTGGGGCAACCGGAACCGAGCGCAAGGGCCGCGAAATGGGCGCAGGGGCAGGCACGGGGCGGCTCGGTGCGAGTGGCGCCGGCGGGATGAGCCGAGGCTGTGCTGGCGCATCCAACGGCTGGCGGACGTAGGCGAACGACTGGGCAATGCCCAGCGGCCGCATACCCAGCCTTGCCAGAAGGCTGCCCTCGGCCGGCCCGATAAACAGTACGCCGTGCTCGTGGGTAAGGCGCTTGAGCACCTCGAACACGCGCTGCTGGGTCGCCACGTCGAAGTAGATCAGCAAGTTGCGGCAGAACACGAAGTCGTAATAACCGTCACGGCTGCCCAGCGCCGGGTCGAGCACGTTGCCCACGGCCAGGTTCACCTGTGCACGCACCCGCTCATTCAGCTCATGGCCTTCGGCGAGCGCGTGGAAGTGGCGCTCGCGAAAGGCCAGATCAACGCCGCGGAACGAGTTGCGACCGTAGACCGCCTGCACGCCCTTGGCCACCGAATTGGGGCTGATGTCGATACCGTCGATGCGAAACGCAGCCGGGTTCATGCCCGAATCGAGCAGTGCCATGGCCAGGGAATAAGGTTCTTCACCCGTGGAGCACGGCAGGCTCAGCAAGCGTAGCGGCCGCTCGCCGGCGAGTTCGGCCAGGCGTTTGTGGGCCAGCCCGACCAGCGCAGTAAACGACTCTGGGTAGCGGAAGAACCAGGTTTCCGGGACGATCACCGCTTCGATAAGCGCCTGCTGCTCATCTGCCGATTGCTGCAAGCACAGCCAATAGTCGTGAAGGTCTTGGGCATTGACCGCGACACGGCGCTGCTGCAAGGCACGCTCGACCATGGGCGCGCCGACCGATTCGACATCCAGGCCAATGCGCGCTTGCAGAAAGCGGAAAAACCGTTGCTCGCTCATGCCGACACCTGCCCCGACTGTTGTGGGAACAGCAGTTCGCGCACAGTATCAGACAGCAAGTCATCGACCTCGATACGCTGTAGCAGGCCGTTGGCGTCCTGGCGAACCGGGCCCAGGTAACGCGCTTCGGGGTTGTCCAGCCCATACGGCTGAAACTCCTCAGCGAGGCAGCGCAAGGTCTCGGTAGCCTGTTCGAGGATCAGCCCCAACTGATGCTCGCCGCGATAGCGCACCAGCACCAGCCGTGTGCTGGTGCGCGCAGTGGCAGGCTGGCCAAAGCTCAGGGCCGACAGGTCGACCACCGGCACCAGCACACCACGATGGGCAACGATGCCGGCAACCCAGGCCGGCGCCTGGGCGATCGGCTTGAGTGGCAGGCGAGGCAGCACTTCGACCATCTGGCGCACATCCAGGGCGAAACGTTGGTCTTTGAGACGAAATAGCAGGTACAGCTTGCCCTTGGCGCTGGCCGCTGCTGCCGCATGCGTGTGCAGGTCAGTCATGGCGGTCAGACTTTGAAGCGCGATACACCACCGCGCAGGCCCGCGGCCACCTGGCTCAACTCGTCGATGGCGAAGCTGGCCTGGCGCAGCGATTCCACCGTCTGCGTGCTGGCATCGCTGAGCTGGGCCAGTGCCTGGTTGATCTGCTCGGCACCGGTAGCCTGGGCCTGCATGCCTTCGTTGACCATCAACACCCGCGGCGCCAGCGCCTGTACCTGATGGATGATCTGGCTCAGCTGTTCGCCCACCTGCTGCACTTCGAACATGCCACGGCGCACTTCTTCGGAAAACTTGTCCATGCCCATGACCCCTGCCGATACCGCCGACTGGATTTCCCGAACCATCTGCTCGATGTCGTAGGTGGCCACGGCCGTCTGGTCCGCCAGGCGCCGCACCTCGGTGGCCACGACGGCAAAGCCGCGCCCGTACTCACCGGCCTTTTCCGCTTCGATGGCGGCATTGAGCGACAGCAGGTTGGTCTGGTCGGCGACCTTGACGATGGTCACCACCATCTGCGTGATGTTGCTGGCCTTTTCGTTGAGGATCGCCAGCTTGGCATTGACCAGGTCGGCTGCGCCCATGACCTGGTGCATGGTGTCCTCCATGCGCGCCAGGCCCTGCTGGCCGGAACCTGCCAGGCTCGAGGCCTGATCGGCGGCACTGGTGACTTCGGTCATGGTGCGCACCAGGTCGCGCGAGGTCGCGGCAATCTCACGCGAGGTGGCACCAATCTCGGTGGTGGTCGCAGCGGTTTCGGTGGCGGTGGCCTGCTGTTGCTTGGAGGTGGCCGCAATTTCAGTGACCGATGTGGTCACCTGTACCGAAGAGCGCTGGGCCTGGGACACCAGCTTGGCCAGCGCCTCGGCCATCTCGTTGAAGCCACTTTCGATGGCGCCGAACTCGTCCTTGCGGTCCAGGCTCAGGCGCATGCTCAAGTCGCCCGAGCGCAGCTTGTCGAGGGCATGCACCACACGCTGTACGGGAGCGGTGATGGCGCGCATCAGCAGCAGGCCGCAGATACCCGCCGCGACGATTGCCAACAACAGCGAAACGATCATGCTGCCTTTGGCGGTGCTCACGGCACCGACGATCTCGTGGTTAGCGGCGTCGGCGGCTTCGCGGTTGTACTCGATCATCGTGTTGAGATGATTGCGCCCCTGCGACCAGACCGGTGTCAGAACGTCCTTGATCAACCGCTCTGCCTCGGCATAATCCTGCCGTCGATAGGCTTCCATCACCTGGCCGATGACATGGGTGTAGTTTGCCTCCATCTGGAGAAAGGTGTCGAAATGGGCCTGGTCGTCCTTGTCGTGAATGGTGCCTTGGTAGCTGGCCAGGTGTTGATTGAGGCGTTCGTCGAAGCTTTTGAACAGCTCCATGTCGGCTGCCGTGATCTCGCGGTGGTCGGACAACCCCACCAGCTGCTGGCTGGTGACGTAGCTGTCGACCCAGGCACTGCGGATCATCGAACTGTAGTAGACCCCCGGAATGCTGTCGGTACCTACTGCCTCCTCGGCACTTTCGATCGCCACCAGCCGCGAGTAAGCAGCTACGACCATCAGCAACATGATGGCGATGATCACGGCGAAACTTGCCAGGATCCGTTGGCGCAAGGTCCAGTTCTTCACATTCAGCCCTCAGGAATTCACAACGAGCGGGAAAAATCGCCGAAGTATAGCCCAGGCTTCCTACGCTTATGCGGCTGAATATGCGGGGTTAACCAGGCATCCCTGCCTGATGGCCAGGCCATTTACCCGTCATTGACCTGCGGCAAGTCGGGCCTGGCTCTCCAGTTCCTGGCGCAACGCCGGGTCCAGGCGAAGCTGGCGGGCCAGTTCGTCCAGGTATGCACGCTCCATGAAATTCTCCTGATCGACCATCATCAGGCTGGCCAGGTACATCTCGGCGGCCATCTCCGGCGTTTGTGCAGCACGCGCGACTTCGGCCGGGTCCAGTGGCTTGTTCAGCTCGGCGTGCAACCAGTGCTGCAGTTCGCGGTCGCTGTCCAGGCGGGTGAATTCGCCTTCGATCAGCGCGCGCTCGCGCTCGTCGATGTGGCCATCGGATTTGGCCGCCGCCACCAACGCCCGCAATACCGCCTGGCTATGCTGCTCGACCTGGGCCGGCGGCAGGCGATCGAGGGTTTGCGGTTCGGTCCCCTGCCCTGCGCCCTGGCGGGCCTGCCAGTTGCCATAGGCCTTGTAGGCCAGCACGCCGAGCGCGGCGAGGCCGCCGTAGGTGATCACTTTGCCCCCGTACTTGCGCGCCTTCTTGCTGCCCAACAGCAAGCCCAGGGCGCCAGCCCCAAGCGCCCCGCCCCCGGCGCCGGAAAGCAGGCTGCCCAAGCCTCCTGAGCCTGTGGCCGGCTTGCCTGCGCCGGACTGTTTGTTCAACAGTTCCTGGCCGGATTTGAGCAGTTGATCGAGCAGACCCCGAGTATTCATTCGCATGTCTCCACGCAGCGGAAAGTAACGTCCAGAGTAAGGCTTGCAAGGCCAAGGGCCACCCGTGGATTTGCTTCCGGATGTTGCATTGGCAGGCAAAAAGCCAACTAGACTCGAGATCGTCACAAGCACCCCATGCTGGTAGCAATCGCAACACTGCGGTCTGGATGACTGCCCGACCACGCCCCCAAACGCAGCCGCCCAGGCGCCGGCCGCAGACACAACAGGAGCCCCCGATGCAAACCAACATGCTGATCAACGGTCGCCTGGTCGCAGGCGATGGCCCGGCCTGGACTG
>NZ_MOMO01000165.1:0-21137 GCF_009933855.1 Pseudomonas sp. SG-MS2
CCCCGGGCAACGCAGCCAAGGGGCCGGCTACCCGCCAGCCCCGTCGCCAGGAGATACACGATGTCTACCCCACCCGTCACCCTGATGGTGTCGCGCCGCGCCGCCCATGGCCGCTACCAGGACCTGCTGGCCTGGCTGCACGAAGGCGAGCAACTGGCCACCGACTTCCCCGGCTATCTCGGTTCAGGCATCCTCGCACCGCCCCGCGACAGCGATGAATTCCAGATCATTTTCCGCTTCAGCGATGAACCCACCCTGCACGCCTGGGAGCATTCCGCGTCGCGCCGGGCCTGGCTGCAACGCGGCAACGGCCTGTTCGAGCGCCCCAAAGAAAGGCGCGTCAGTGGCATTGATGACTGGTTCGGCACCAACACAGTGCAAAAACCACCGCGCTGGAAACAGGCAATCGCGATCTGGCTGGCATTTTTCCCCGTCTCGCTGCTGTTCAACGTGCTGTTCGGCCACTGGCTGACCGAATTTGAACTGGTGCCGCGCGTGATGCTCAGCACCCTGGCCCTGACGCCGCTGATGGTCTACCTGTTCATTCCCCTCTCCACCCGCCTGCTGGCCGGCTGGCTTCATGCCTCGCCGCCCTCAGGCGCCGCACTGCGCAGCCGCTGAGGCCAGGCCATACAAGAGGGAAACAGTTCGGGTATGCTGGGCGGCAACGACAGGAAAGACAAGTTGACCGCCCGCACATGAACAGCCCAATTCTCGTTACCGGAGCCAGCCAGCGCGTCGGGCTGGCCTTGGCCCTTGAGCTGGCAGAGGCCGGCCATACCGTGGTCAGTGCCAGCCGCAGTGTCCAGCCCCAGCCTGCGCACCCCAACATCGTGCAGTTCCAGGCCGACCTTTGCCTGGCGGCCGACCGCCAGGCGCTGATCGACCACCTGCAGCAGCACTACGATGGGCTGCGCGCGATCATCCACAATGCCTCTTTGTGGCTCGACGATGGCCTGGACAACCTGCAGACCATGTTCCGCCTCCACGTCGAGGCGCCCTACCACCTGAACCTGGCGCTGGGTGATTTGCTGAACAAGGTCGACAAGGCCGATATCATCCATATCTGCGACGAAACCTCCTCGCGTGGCAGCAAGAGCCATATCGGCTACGCCGCCACCAAGGCAGCGCTGCAGAACATGGTGCTGTCGTTCGCCGAAAAATATGCGCCCAAGGTACACGTCAACGGTATCCTGCCCGGGCTGCTGATCCTCAAGGAAGGGGGCGACGAAGCCTATCGCCAGCAGACCCTGAAAAAGGCCCTGCTGGAATTCGAACCCGGCGCCGGCCCGCTGATCGAGACGGTCAAATACCTGCTCGACAGCCAATACAGCACCGGCAGCCAGGTGGTCATCAACGGTGGCCGCCACCTGAAGAATCGCATGACCTGAGAGAAGCCCATGACTGCGCAAGAACAACTCGAACTCGAGGCCGCCGCCTTCCGGCGCCTGGTCGCACACCTGCAGAACCGCACCGATGTGCAGAACATCGACCTGATGAACCTCTCCGGCTTCTGCCGTAACTGCCTGTCCAAGTGGTACAAGGCCGCGGCCGACGAACGCCAGGTCGACATCAGCCTGGATGACGCCCGCGAAGCGGTGTATGGCATGCCCTACGCCGAATGGAAAACCCAGTACCAGAAAGAAGCCAGCGCCGACCAGCAAGCGGCGTTTGAAAAAGGAAAACCTCGTGACTGATCTGAACACCCTGCGCGCCAGCCTGGCCAGTGGCGAACACGCCTTTGCCGACACCCTGGCGTTCATCGCCGCCCACTACAGCTACCAACCACAGGCCTTCACCAACGGTGGCGTGGAAAACGCCGCCGGGCAGAACGAAGGCTCGTGCAAGACGCTGGGCCTGGCCCTGCTGGAAGGCCTGAGCGACCAGGAGGCGCTGCTGGCCTTCGGTGAACACTACCGCGACGTGATGGCCACGCCCGAGGGCACTGACCATGGCAACATCCGTGCGCTGATCGCGCATGGCCTGGCAGGCGTGAAATTCACCTCCCAGCCGCTTTCGCGCAACGCCTGATACTGCCGGGCCGGGCAGGCCCCATCAGCTGATGATCTGCCCCGGCCCGTCGGCCGGCAACCCGCCGCGCTGCAACCACGCCAGCGCAATCGGCCACAGGCTCTCGCGGAATCGGTCATGGAAAAACGCGAAGTGGCCAATGTCCTCGACCGCGATATCCACAGGTGCGATCCGCAGATGCCGACGCTCGGCGCCTTCCAGATAACCTAGCAATCGCTCTGTAGCGGCAACCGTGCCAAACGGGTCATCGGCCAGACTGATGGCCAACGTTGCCGCCCGCACCTGAGCAAACGGCAAGTACTGCAACTGGCGCCCGCTGGGCCTTTGCTCGTAGCGCGCAGTACGGGTAGTCCAGTCCTGCACCACACCGGCAGGCGTGTCTTCCATCCAGCCCAGGCGCTTGCCGGGGAAGTAACCGAACACACGGGTCAGCAACGGCATCGCCACATGCCATTTACCGAACAGTCGCCAACGCTGATCGGCCGCGTAGTCACGCCAGTAGGCAAACTGCGCACCCACCATTACCACCCGCCTGATCCGCTCGGCAGACGGCGCCAGCCCTACGGCGCAACCGCCGAAGCTGTGCCCAACGACATCCACCGGCTGGCAGGGAAATGCCTGGGCGGCGTACGCCAGCATGGCTTCGAAATCCAACCTGCCCCAGTCGCTCCAGGAGGCCTGGAAACCGCGCAAGGAAGGCGGCCGGGATTCGCCGATGCCGCGGTAGTCGTAGGTCAACACGTCGCAGCCTTGGGCGAACAGGTAATCGGCAAAGCGGGTGTAGTAACGGCAGCGCACGGACGTGGCGGCATTGATGATCACCAGCGGGCGCTGGGGATTGGCCAGGGCGTGGCGCCAGTAGAAACCACCAAGGCTGTAGCCGTCGGCTGTGGTCTGGCGAAAAGGCGTGGCCGGTCGGGTGAGGCTGCTCATGGCGCGCTTCCTGTTGTTGTGCGCCAACGCTAGCAAAAAACGCGAGGGCTGTACCGGCTCTTTCGCGGGGCCGGTACAGCCAGAGGGCTTAAAGCTCGACGCAGTCGAACTTCACATCGGTCGCCACATCTTCGTCGTAGTTGACGTCAGCGCGCTCGAAGCCGAACAGGTTGAGGAACTGCTTCTTGTAACCGGCGTAGTCGGTCAGTTCGAACAGGTTCTCGGTGGTCACTTGCGGCCACAGGGCCTTGCAGGCGCCCTGCACGTCGTCGCGCAGCTCCCAGTCGTCCAGGCGCAGGCGGCCCTTTTCGTCCAGCTCCGCCGGGGCGCCGTCAGCACGGTACATACGGTCACGGAACATGCGGTCCAGCTGATCCTGGGTACCTTCGTGAACGCCCTTCTCCTGCATGATCTTGAAGACCATCGACAGGTACAGCGGCATCACCGGAATGGCCGAACTGGCCTGGGTGACCACCGACTTGAGCACGGCCACGTTGGCGCTGCCACCGACCTTGCCGGCCAGACGCTGGGCGGTTTCGTCCAGGTCCTGCTTGGCCTTGCCCAGGGCGCCGTGCCAGTAGATCGGCCAGGTGATGTCGCTACCGATGTAGCTGAAGGCCACGGTGCGAGCCTGTGGCGCGAGCACGCCAGCGGCGTTCAGGGCGTCGATCCACAGTTCCCAGTCCTGGCCGCCCATGACTGTGACGGTGTCAGCGATTTCCTGCTCGGTGGCCGGCTCGATGCTGGCCTCGATGATGGTGTCCTTGTTGGTGTCGATGGCGGTCGACTTGTACGGCTGGCCGATCGGCTTGAGCGCGGAACGGATCACTTCACCGGTCTGCGGCAGCTTGCGCACCGGCGAGGCCAGGGAGTAGATGACCAGGTCGACCTGACCGCCCATTTCGTTCTTGATCAGCTCGATGACCTTGGCACGGGCTTCATCGGAGAAAGCGTCACCGTTGATCGACTTGCTGTACAGGCCCTCAGCCTTGGCGAACTTGTCGAAGGCAGCAGCGTTGTACCAGCCGGCAGTGCCAGCCTTGGTCTCGGTGCCTGGCTTTTCGAAGAACACGCCCAGGGTATCGGCCTTGAAGCCGAAGGCTGCGGTAATGCGTGCCGCCAGGCCGTAGCCGCTGGATGCACCAATGACCAGGACCTTCTTCGGGCCATCCTCGCGCACGCCCAGCTTGCGGGTGGCTTCGATCTGGTCACGGACGTTCAGCTCGCAGCCCTTGGGGTGAGTCGTGGTGCAGATGAAACCGCGAACCTTAGGATGAATGATGGCCAATGTCTGTACCTCGTCAGGTTTATGCAGGGAAGCGCCGCCTTGGGCGATTCCGATTGATCAGAGGGTGAGACTACCCCCACAGGTTATCCGACACATATTACGGGGTGATCAAAGGGATGCAAAACGATGCGCCCCCGATGAACACTCTGGCGCTGGCAAGATCCGGTGGTTACGACCAAAGACCGGACACCAGCCCAGGAGCCATTGATTGGTTTTTCACATCAATGGCAAAGAAAAACAAACTTAACAAATGAGCCAAACCCGCCGAAGCTGTTGACACTGCGCCCGCTGGGCGCCCACCTGCACACGGAGAACAACAAGATGAACGATGTGGTCATCGTCGCCGCAACCCGCACCGCCATCGGCAGCTTCCAGGGTGCCCTGGCCAACGTGCCTGCGGTAGACCTGGGCGCTGCCGTGATCAAGCGCCTGCTGGAGCAGACCGGCCTGGACCCGGCACAGGTCGATGAGGTGATCCTCGGCCAAGTACTCACCGCCGGCGCCGGGCAGAACCCTGCCCGCCAGGCCGCGATCAAGGCCGGCCTGCCCTACAGTGTGCCGGCGCTGACCCTGAACAAAGTCTGCGGTTCTGGCCTCAAGGCCCTGCACCTGGCGGCCCAGGCCATCCGTTGCGGTGATGCCGAGGTGGTGATCGCCGGAGGCCAGGAGAACATGAGCCTGGCCCCCTATGTGATGCCTTCGGCGCGAACCGGGCAGCGCATGGGCCACGGGCAGTTGGTCGACAGCATGATCACCGACGGTCTGTGGGATGCCTTCAACGACTACCACATGGGCATTACGGCCGAAAACCTGGTGGAGAAGTACAGCATCAGCCGTGAACAGCAGGATGCGTTCGCTGCCCAATCGCAACGCAAGGCGGTGGCCGCCATCGATACCGGCCGCTTCAAGGACGAGATCACGCCCATTGTGATGCCGCAGAAAAAAGGTGACCCCAAGGTCTTTGACCGTGACGAGCAGCCACGCCCGGACACCACCGCTGATTCCTTGGCCAAGCTGCGCCCGGCCTTCAAGAAAGACGGCAGCGTCACCGCTGGCAACGCCTCCAGCCTCAACGACGGCGCCGCTGCGGTGCTGCTGATGAGTGCGGGCAAGGCCAAGGCCCTTGGCCTGCCGGTACTGGCCAAAATTGCCGGCTACGCCAGTGCGGGGGTGGACCCGGCAATCATGGGCATTGGCCCGGTGTCGGCCACCCAGCGTTGCCTGGACAAGGCCGGCTGGCAATTGGGCGAGCTTGACCTGATCGAAGCCAACGAGGCCTTTGCCGCACAGGCGCTGGCGGTGGGCAAGGCGCTGGAGTGGGATGCCGCGCGGGTCAACGTCAACGGCGGGGCAATTGCCCTTGGGCACCCGATCGGTGCTTCGGGGTGCCGGGTGCTGGTGACCTTGCTGCACGAAATGATCAAGCGCGACGCCAAGAAGGGGTTGGCCACGCTGTGCATCGGCGGGGGCCAGGGTGTCGCTTTGGCGATCGAGCGTTGATCCTGGTTTAAGGCAGACAGCACCGCCCTCATCGCCGGCAAGCCGGCGATGAGGGCGGTACAAGCAGCAAATGCTCAGGCTGTGGCGCGCAACTCACGAGCCGCCGCCACCATGTTCACCAACGCCGCCTCGGTCTCAGGCCAGGCACGGGTTTTCAATCCGCAATCTGGGTTGACCCACAGACGCTCGGCCGGAATACGCAAAGCCGCCTTGCGCAGCAACTTGACCATCTCCTCTCTGGTCGGTACCCGTGGCGAGTGAATGTCATACACACCTGGGCCGATCTCGTTGGGGTAGTCGAACTTCTCGAACGCCTCCAGCAATTCCATGTCCGAACGCGATGTCTCGATGGTGATGACGTCGGCGTCCATCGCAGCGATCGACTCGATCACATCATTGAATTCGCTGTAGCACATGTGGGTGTGGATCTGTGTTTCGTCACGAACGCCCGAAGCGCACAGGCGGAAGGCTTCGGTGGCCCACTCGAGGTAAGCCGGCCAGGCACTGCGGCGCAGCGGCAGGCCTTCGCGGAAGGCGGCCTCGTCGATCTGCACGATCTTGATATCAGCTGCCTCCAGGTCGAGCACTTCATCGCGAATCGCCAGCGCCAGTTGACGGGCCTGGGCTTCGCGGCTGACATCCTCACGCGGGAACGACCACATCAGCATGGTCACCGGGCCGGTCAGCATGCCCTTCATCACTTTGCCGGTCAGCCCTTGTGCATAGCGGGTCCAGGCCACGGTCATCGCCTCAGGCCGGCTCAGGTCACCGTAGATCACCGCCGGCTTCACGCACCGCGAACCATAGCTCTGTACCCAGCCAAAACGGGTGAACAAGTAACCGTCGAGTTGCTCGGCAAAGTATTCCACCATGTCGTTGCGCTCGGCCTCGCCGTGCACCAGTACGTCCAGGCCCAGGTTTTCCTGGATCTGTACGGCATGGCGGATTTCACTGTGCATGGCTTCGACGTAATCGGCTTCGGTCAACTTGCCCTGTTTAAACGCCTGGCGTGCCAGGCGTATGGCAGGGGTCTGTGGGAAAGAGCCGATGGTGGTGGTCGGATAGGCAGGCAGGTTCAGCCCGGCTCGCTGCTTGGCAATGCGCTGGCCGAACGCCGACAGGCGCTGGCTGTCGCCAGGCTTTATCGCGTCGACACGCGCCTGTACGGCAGGCTTGTGGATACGCGGCGAGCTGGCGCGGCCAGCCTGGATGGCACGGCTACGCGCCAGTGCGGCGGCAACTTCGGCAGCGTCCGGCTGATTGACGGCCTTGGCCAGCACGGCGACTTCCTGGCATTTCTGCACGGCGAAGGCCAGCCAGCTTTTCAGCTCGGTGTCGAGCTGGTCTTCACGGCTCAGGTCCACCGGGCTGTGCAACAGCGAACAGGATGGTGCGACCCACAGGCGGTCACCCAGACGCTCGGCAGCGTGACGCAGTACATCAACGGCTTTTTCCAGGTCGCAGGCCCAGACATTGCGGCCGTTGACCAGGCCCAGCGACAGTATCTTGTAGGCCGGCAGGCGGTCGAGGATGGTCGGGTACTGCTCCGGCGCCCGCACCAGGTCGATATGCAGGCCGTCGACGGGCAGGTTGGCGGCAAGGCCGAGGTTTTCTTCTAGGCCGCCGAAATAGGTGGCCACCAGTTTTTTCAAAGGGGCGCGCTGGAGGATGTTGTAGACACGCTCATAGGCGTTTTTCCATTCCTGCGGCAGATCGAGTACCAGGATCGGCTCGTCGATCTGCACCCACTCCACACCCTGACCAGCCAGGCGATTGAGGATTTCGTCGTATACCGGCAGCAAGCGGTCGAGCAACTCCAGCTTGTCGAAGTCGCCACCTTTGGCCTTGCCCAGCCACAGGTAGGTCAGCGGGCCGATCACCACCGGTTTGGCGGCATGGCCCAAGGCCTTGGCTTCGTCAACTTCCTCGAACAACTGCTCCCAGCTCAGGGCGAATTGCTGATCGACGGTAAACTCAGGTACCAGGTAGTGGTAGTTGGTATCGAACCACTTGGTCATTTCCTGCGCGTGGGCACCGCCGCAGCAGTTGGCACTGCGCTCGGTCGCCACGCCACGGGCCATGGCGAACAGGGTTTGCAGGGTGGGCTTGGCACCGTCATGGTCTCGGAAACGCTCGGGGATGACGCCGAAGGTCAGCGAGTGCGTCAGTACCTGGTCGTACCAGGCGAAATCGCCGACGGGCAACAGCTCGATGCCAGCATCCTTCTGGGCTTGCCAGTGCGCCGCGCGCAAGTCGCGGCCAACCTTGCGCAGGCCGGCTTCGTCCAACTCACCTTTCCAGAAGGCCTCCTGGGCTTTTTTCAGTTCGCGGTCGCGGCCGATACGCGGAAAACCCAGGTTATGTGCCAGTGCCATCTCTTGTCCCTCAGAATGCAAAAAAATAATGAGGGGGATTTTCCGGCCCGCCACACAATGAGACAAACTCATTTAATTTGAGATGAAGTCAAGATTCTTTCATGATGAATAGGCCGGGCACGTCTTGTTCAGAGCAGCCTGGTACGCTCGCAGACAAGCCTGCGCCCAAGACGCGTCGCACAATGCCTCACTGAACAATCCAGGTGCCCCATTGCCATGAGCCTGCTGAAATCAGCGCTGCGCGAAAAAACCTTCGTCTGCGTCATGGAGTTCGTGCCCAAGCCGTCGGCCGAACGCTTCGCTGCGATGGAGGCGATCATGGCCCGTGGGCACTTGTGCGGCTGGCCAATGACCGTAGCCATCGGCGACCGTGTCGGCAGCCCGCTGGACCTCTCGCCATTGGACGCCCTGTCCAGCTTCAGTAAACCCGTCCCTGCCCTGCCCCACTTTTCCGGCAAGGACCGTGAACGCCATGATCTGCTCGCGCAGCTGAAAAGAATGGACGCCGCCGGCCTCGACCAATTGCTGCTACTGACCGGCGATCGCCTGCCAGGCCACCAGCCAGGCGAGCGCCCGGTGCGCTATCTGGAATCGGTCGCCGCACTGCAACTTGCTCGCAAGGCCTGCCCCCACTGGCTGCTGGGGGCTGCACTCAACCCATTCAAATACCGCGAGGAAGAAGGCGGTGCGCAGTATTTCAAGGCAGAGAAGAAGCTCGCTGCGGGCGCCGATTTCCTCACCCTGCAATTGGGCTTCGATGCCAGCAAGCATCAGGAGGCCATGCAGTGGATGGGGCGTCAGGCCGAACCCAAGCCGCTACTGGCCTGCCTGATGAGCCTGAGCCATGGCCGTGCAGCGATGCTCGAGCATGTCGCCGGCGTTACCGTATCGCCGTCGATGCGCGACATGCTTGAGGCCGAAGCGGGCGTATCCAAAGCCTATGCCCAGGCACGCAGCCTTGATCGCCTGGCCCTGCAGATCATTGGCGTAAAGTTGATGGGGTATGCCGGGGTGCACCTTTCAGGTGTTCACGAACTCAAGCAACTGCTCGCCCTGGAGGCGCGCATCGAGGACTGGCAAGCACGTGTCCATTCACAGGAACAGTGGGCAACGGCCTGGGCCGGCAGCTGGCAGATGCCAGGCCTGCCGGCGGTGACCTTTCACCCACCACAAGCAGACTGGCGCCAAGGCCAGTCGAGGGTCAGCGCAACCGCCAGGGAGAAACTGCGTTATCACCTGCTGCATGGGTTTCACGCCCTGTTGTTCAGCCGTAACAACTGGCTGAGCAAGGCCTTTGGCTGGGCCGTGCGCCAGCCGCTGTGGGCCAGCGACAGCGGCGCCCGCTGGCTGCACGGGCTGGAGCGCAGCGTGAAGCGCCCGCTGCTGGGCTGCGACACCTGTGGCCGGTGCCGCCTGGAAGACACCTTGTACATCTGCCCCGAAACCTGCCCCAAGGGCCTGGCCAACGGCCCCTGTGGCGGTACTGCGCTGAACCGCTGTGAGTTCGGCGACCGCGAGTGCATCCACAGCGTCAAATACCGCACCGCCAAAGCCGTGCAACAGACCGCCGTGCTCACCGAACGGCTGATCCCCTGCATCGAGGTACAAACGCGTCACCGCAGCTCATGGCCGCTGTGGTTCGCCGCCCAGACGCCTGCCCGGTTCAGCCCGCAGCCAACGCTTCGAAACCCGCCCGAATCTTCGCCTCAGGCAGTTCATCGGCAATGAACACCATCACGCTTTCGCGCGTTTCGCCTTCGGCCCACTCGGCGTCCCAATCGAAACCATAGAGCTTGAGCACGCCCTGGAACACCAGGCGACGGTCTTCTCCGGCAATGTTGAGCACACCTTTATAGCGCAGCAGTTGCTTGCCGTGAGTCTCGAGCAATTCGTTCATGAAGTCGCTGAGGCGGTCGATGTCCAGGGGGACCTCGGTACGCAGTACCAGGGTCGAGATACGATCAGGTGTGGCGGGTTTGATCGCCGGGCGCAGGGTTGGCTTGAGGTTGGCGCCCAGATCCGGGTTGAGGTTGAACCCGCGCACGTCGAGCAGTTCGGCCAGGTCGATATGGCCATGCTCGACCACGCGCAACGCCGCACGGCCATTGATACGCGCCAGGCGCTGGCGCAAGGCGTCCACCGCCGCCGGCTCGACCAGGTCGGTCTTGCTCAGCAACAGGCGGTCGGCAAAGCCCACCTGGGCCTGCGCGATGGTTTGGGCCAGATGCAGCTCGGCATGGGCCGCATCGACCAGGGTAATGATGCCATCGAGGATATAGCGGTCGCGCAATTGCTCTTCGACGAAGAAGGTCTGCGCCACCGGCGCGGGGTCGGCCAGGCCAGTGCATTCGATCACCAGGCGATCGAAAGCGATCTCCCCGGCGTCCAGGCGCTCGAGCAGCAGGAACAGGGCACGGGTCAGGTCGCCATGAATGCTGCAGCATACACAGCCGTTGGCCAGGGTCATGACCTGCACCGGCTCGTCACCCAACAGCTGGCTGTCGATGCCTGCCTCACTGAACTCGTTCTCGATCACGGCGATTTTCAGGCCGTGCTCGGCTTTTAGCATGTGCTTGAGCAACGTGGTTTTGCCGGCACCGAGAAAACCGGTGAGCACGGTTACGGGAATTGGCGTCTGCACGCAGAAATCTCCTGAAGCTGAAAATGACTGTGGGAGCCCACAGGCTCCCACAGGTTCACGCAGTGTGCCGAATCAGCAGCACTTGGGGCCGGACTTGCCACCGTAGCGGGCTTCCTGGCGTTCCCGGAAGAACGCCTCGTAGCTCATCACCGGCTTATCCGGGTGCTTGGTCTGCATGTGCTCGACATAGTTGTCGTAGTCGGGCATGCCGACCATCAGGCGGGCTGCCTGCCCCAGGTATTTACCCAGCCGACCCAGGTCGTTGAACATCGCAGCATTCCTCTCAAGCGTCAGGCAGTGCCTGGAACGGGGTTTCCTTGTCGGTGCGTTCCTTGCGGCCGAGGGCGGCGTAGCCGACCTTGACGGCAAAGAACAACACGCTGAACACCACAATCAGGAACAACACGGTGAGCCCGGCGTTGGTGTAGGCGTTGTAGATCACGTGCTGCATCTGCCCGATATCCTTGGCCGGGGCCAGCACCTGGCCGGCGTCCAGCGCAGTGCTGTACTTCTCGGCCAGGGCCAGGAAGCCAACCGCAGGGTTCGGGTCGAACAGTTTGATCAGCCCGGCAGTGGTGGTGCAAATCAGCAGCCACACCGCTGGCAGCAAGGTGACCCACATGTAGCGCTGGCGCTTCATCTTGATCAATACCACCGTGCCCAGCATCAAGGCGATACCGGCCAGCATCTGGTTGGAGATGCCGAACAGCGGCCACAGGGTGTTGATGCCACCCAGCGGGTCGATCACGCCCTGATACAGCAGGTAACCCCAAAGCGCCACGCAGCCGGCCGTGCCGATCAGGTTGGCCGTCCACGACTCGGTACGCTTGAGCGCCGGCACGAAGCTGCCCAGCAGGTCCTGCAGCATGAAGCGGCCGGCACGGGTACCGGCGTCCACTGCGGTCAGGATGAACAGCGCTTCGAACAGGATCGCGAAGTGGTACCAGAAGGCCATGGTGTTTTCACCCGGCAGCACCTGGTGCAGGATCTGCGCAATACCCACCGCCAGCGTCGGCGCACCACCGGCACGGGCCAGGATGGTGTGCTCGCCGATGTCGCGGGCCACGGCCTCAAGCTGTTCGGGGGTGATCAGGAAGCCCCAACTGCTGACCGTCTGCGCCACCGACACGACGTCGGCACCGACCACTGCGGGCGGGCTGTTCATGGCGAAATAAACGCCTGGCTCGATGACCGAGGCGGCGACCATGGCCATGATGGCGACGAACGATTCCATCAGCATGCCGCCGTAGCCGATGTAGCGGGCGTTGGTTTCGTTGTCCAGCAGCTTCGGCGTGGTCCCCGAGGAAATCAGCGCGTGGAAGCCGGACACCGCACCACAGGCGATGGTGATGAACAGGAACGGGAACAGTGTGCCCTTCCACACCGGGCCTGTACCGTCGGTGAACTGGGTCAGCGCAGGCATTTTCAGCTCTGGCGCGATGATCAGGATACCGATGGCAAGGCCGACGATGGTGCCGATCTTGAGGAAGGTCGACAGGTAGTCACGCGGCGCCAGCACCAGCCACACTGGCAGCACGGCAGCGACGAAGCCATAACCCACCAGCATCCAGGTGATCTGCACGCCGGTGAAGGTGAACGCCGGGCCCCAGACCGGATCCGCGGCAATCTGGCCCCCCAGCCAGATCGACGCCAGCAGCAGTACCACGCCGACGACCGAGATCTCGCCGATACGGCCCGGGCGGATGTAGCGCATGTAGATGCCCATGAACATCGCGATCGGGATGGTCGCCATCACCGTGAACATGCCCCATGGGCTTTCAGCCAGGGCCTTGACCACGATCAGCGCCAGCACCGCCAGGATGATGATCATGATCAGGAAGCAGCCGAACAGGGCGATGGTTCCAGGGATGCGCCCCATCTCCTCGCGCACCATGTCGCCCAGCGAGCGGCCGTTGCGGCGGGTAGACAGGAACAGGACCATGAAGTCCTGGACCGCACCGGCCAGCACCACGCCGGCGATCAGCCAGAGCGTGCCGGGCAGGTAGCCCATTTGCGCAGCAAGCACGGGACCGACCAGGGGGCCGGCGCCAGCGATGGCGGCGAAGTGGTGACCGAAAAGAATGTGTTTGTTGGTCGGGACGTAGTCCAGGCCATCGTTGTTGAGCACCGCAGGGGTGGCTCGGCGAGGGTCGAGTTGCATCACCTTGGTGGCGATGAACAGGCTGTAGTAACGGTAGGCGACCAGGTAGATGGCCACTGCCGCGACCACGATCCACAAGGCATTGATCGCCTCGCCTCGACGCAGGGCGACCACACCCAGCGCACAAGCCCCTATGACCGCCAGCGCCAGCCACGGGATGTGGCGTAGCAGGCTGTTATTGTTGTTCATGGCATGCTTCCAGCTAAGTGGTTGGAATAGACAGCCCCTTGAGTCTAGGGCTTGCTTGAAGGGTTTACCATCCCGAATTGGCATACAGCCGGTGGCGAGCACAGGCTCTAGAACGCCGCTACCCGTACAACCTCATGCCTGGGAAGCAACACGCGCCCTGGCGGGCCTGTCATTTTTGCCAGTTGTGCATGAAAGGGGCACGCGCTTTCAATGATCAGGCAATCCGATTGCCCTTGGACGACACGCGATTGACGAATCTGCACACGCTGAAATCGTGCGTCGATCATCTGAAAAGCCAGCAGAAAGGAAACGATCATGACCACGGAAAAAGCCGGCACCCCTCAACGCTCAGCCCCCATCGCCCCCACCCATGGTTCGATTGCGAGCCCAAAGTCCCGCGCCACGTTCGCTGAAGAAAAAGGCCTTATCGAAGGCAATCTTCACAACGGGATCGAAAGCGGCAAGTTCTTCCCCGAGACGACCGGTGGCCTGACCGACCCATACGCCAAGGACGACGTTAAAAATATTGCACCACCGGCCGATGGCAAGATTGCCAGCGGCGAACGGCCCGGCGCGGCCTACCTGGACAAAACGGATGTCGACTGGGACAAGCATGACGTTGCCAGCGGCGCATCCCTTGATTTTGTCTGGAGCTTCAGCGCACGACACAAATATCGCCGTTTCAACTACTTCATCACCAAAGCCGACTGGAAAGCCGGGGAGCCGCTGACCCGTGCCCAGTTCGAACCGCAGCCGTTCGCCACATTCCTCAATGAACTTCAGCCTTACTGGGGCTTCACCGACGAGCAGATGTGGCCGGCACAACCCACCACGCATACCTTGGAGCTACCTGAACGCCAGGGCTATCACGTACTGCTGGGCGTATGGGAAATAGCCGAGACCGACAAGGCCTTCTATCAGGTGGTCGACCTCGATTTCGTCACCAGCTAACGGTGGCGCCGGGTGACTCGGCCATATGTCCCCCGTGTCACCTGTCATCCGGCAGGAGTGCCCGTGGCTGGTCTATAGTCAGTGCTACTGACGAGGGCCCGCCATGACCACTCCTTCCGACGATCGCCGGCGCTTCCAGCGCATTGACTTCGACGCCCCCACCGAACTGCGCCAGGGCGATCGCCGCTGGCCGGTCAAACTCCTGGATCTGTCGCTCAAGGGCCTGCTGATCGAGCGCCCTGAGCCGTGGAACGCCGACCTCACTCAGGATTTCGATGCGATCATCCAACTGGACCCGCACACCCATGTGCAGATGCAGGTGGAACTACGCCATGAAGAGGCGAAGCGGCTGGGGTTCATCTGCCTCTACATCGACATCGATTCGATGAGCCATTTGCACCGTCTTGTGGAATTGAACGTGGCCGACAGCACCGAAATGATGCGCGAGCTGCGACAACTCATCGAATAATGGGATCTCTTAGCTAGCTAATAGCTTTCCCAACTTGTGTTTCTTGTCTACCCAGACAGCTTTCAACCTGGGTATCGCAACGTTGTACACACCCCTCTAACACCGTATTCAATGAGTTGGTACGCGATCTGCATTGCGTTCTTGCACACCCTGCAAGCCTGCTTGTTCGCGCTCCAATCAAAATATTGTATACAATTCTTGTAGCAATCATTTGTAGGAAGTGTCTACAGTAGCGGCACAACAATAAACAGTGAGCCTGCTCAATGACTACGTCCCCTAGCACGTCTCCCGCCAAGCGCCCCGAGGACGAAAACCTCGGCCTTGGAGCCAACTTGGCCTATGGCCTTCAGCATGTGCTGACCATGTATGGAGGGATCGTCGCAGTACCCCTGATCCTGGGGCAGGCTGCGGGCCTCAATGGTGCCGAGATCGGCATGCTGATCGCGGCCTCGCTGTTTGCCGGTGGCCTGGCCACGCTGCTGCAAACGCTCGGCCTGCCCTTCTTCGGATGCCAGTTGCCGTTGGTGCAGGGCGTGTCGTTCGCAGGCGTGGCAACCATGGGGGCGATTCTCAGCAGCCAGGACGGTGGCGGCTTGCCAGGCGTGCTGGGCGCAGTGATGGCGGCATCGCTGATCGGCTTTCTGATCACCCCGGTGTTCTCGCGCATCACCAAGTTCTTCCCGCCACTGGTCACCGGTATCGTCATCACCACCATTGGCCTGACCTTGATGCCGGTGGCCGCACGCTGGGTGATGGGCGGCAACAGTGCTTCGCCGGAATTCGGCAGCATGGCCAACATCGGCCTGGCAGCGCTGACGTTCGCCATCGTGCTGCTGCTGAGCAAACTGGGCAGCGCGACCATTTCGCGCCTGTCGATCCTGCTGGCCATGGTCTTCGGCACCCTGATCGCCTGGGCGCTGGGCATGACCGACTTCAGCAAGGTGGCCGAAGGCCCGATGTTCGCCTTCCCCACCCCGTTCCACTTCGGTATGCCGACCTTCCACATCGCGGCGATCCTGTCGATGTGCATCGTGATCATGGTGACCCTGGTGGAAACCTCGGCCGACATCCTGGCCGTGGGTGAGATCATCGATACCAAGGTCGACTCCAAGCGCCTGGGCAATGGCCTGCGCGCCGACATGGCTTCGAGCATCCTGGCACCGGTATTCGGCTCTTTCACCCAGAGCGCCTTTGCGCAGAACGTAGGCCTGGTGGCCGTGACCGGGGTCAAGAGCCGCTACGTGGTGGCCACCGGTGGTGTGATCCTGGTAGTGCTGGGCCTGCTGCCGGTGATGGGCCGGGTGATTGCAGCAGTGCCAACCCCAGTACTGGGCGGCGCAGGCATCGTGCTGTTCGGCACTGTGGCTGCCAGCGGTATCCGCACCCTGTCCAAGGTCAACTACAAGAACAACGTCAACCTGATCATCGTCGCCGCCTCGCTGGGCTTTGGCATGATCCCGATTGCCGCGCCGAACTTCTACCACCACTTCCCGAACTGGTTCGAGACCATCTTCCACTCCGGCATCAGCTCGGCAGCGATCATGGCCATCGTGTTGAACCTGATCTTCAACCATTTCACGGCAGGCAATTCGGACCAGCAGTCAGTGTTCGCGGCAGGCTACGAGCGCACCATCCAGTACTCGGACATCTCTGCACTGCGTGATGGCGATTACTTCAAGGAAGGCAAGCTGTTCGACGCCGAGGGCAATGAGGTGCCGGTGCTGGAGCTGGACGAGCATGGCAATGCGGCGCCCAGGCGAACGCCGGTAGCCGAGCACTGACCGCTGACTGAGCGGTGACCCAGAGGGAGCCGATGCGCATCGTCGGCTCCCTTTTTTGTTTGCCTGCACCGGCCGATTGCCTGCACAACCAGCGGCTTATTCGAACAAGGCGTCCAGAGCCTGTTCCAGCCGGGTTACGGCGATCACCTGCAACCCCGCCGGTGATTCCTTCGGTGCGTTGCCCTTGGGCACGATGGCCCGCTTGAAGCCATGTTTTGCCGCTTCTTTGAGGCGTTCCTGGCCACTGGGAACCGGCCGCACCTCGCCCGACAAACCAATCTCGCCAAATACCAGCAGCCCGTGGGCCAATGGCCGGTTGCGCAGGCTGGACATCACCGCAGCCAACAAGGCCAGGTCCGACGCGGTTTCAAGGACCTTCACCCCGCCGACGACATTGAGAAACACGTCCTGGTCATGGGTGGGAATACCACCATGGCGGTGCAGCACCGCCAGCAACATGGCCAGCCGGTTCTGGTCCAGGCCCAGGGTGACACGCCGCGGGTTGGCCAGGTGGCTGTCATCGACCAGTGCCTGTACCTCTACCAGCATCGGCCGGGTACCTTCCCACGTGGCCATGACCACGCTGCCCGGTACTTCTTCCTGAGCCCGGTTGAGGAAGATCGCCGATGGGTTGGAAACCTCTTTGAGCCCACGGTCGGTCATACCGAAGACCCCCAGTTCATTGACCGCACCGAAGCGGTTCTTCACCGCGCGCAGCAAGCGCAAGCGGCCATCGGACTCTCCCTCGAAATACAACACGGTGTCGACCATGTGCTCCAGCACCCGCGGGCCTGCCAGCGAGCCTTCCTTGGTGACATGGCCGACCAGGAAGATCGCCGTGCCACTCTGCTTGGCGTAGCGCACCAGCAATGCCGCACTTTCGCGCACCTGGGCGACACCGCCGGGCGCTGATTGCAATTGCTCGGTGAAGATGGTCTGGATCGAATCGATGACCATGACCCGGGGCTTTTCCTGGCGCGCGGTGGCAATGATCGTTTCGATACAGGTCTCGGTCATCACTTTGAGCTGGTCCTGGGGCAGCCCCAGGCGGCGTGAGCGCATGGCCACCTGCTGCTGCGACTCTTCGCCGGTGACATACAGCGCCGGCATGCCCACGGCGATATTGCACAAGGTCTGCAGCAGAATGGTCGATTTGCCGATGCCCGGGTCACCGCCGATCAACACCACCGAACCGTCGACCAGGCCGCCGCCCAGCACACGATCGAGTTCGGTGCTGCTGGTGGTGAACCGCGGAATCTCCTCGACGCTGACTTCGGCCAGGGTCTTGATCTGCGCCTGTTGCCCGGTCCAGCCGGCGCGACCGCTGGGTGCCGCCGCACCGCCGCTCTCGATCATGGTTTCGACCAGGGTGTTCCACGCCCCGCATTCGCCACACTGGCCGGCCCATTTGGGAAAGGTAGCGCCGCACTCGGTGCAGCCATACAAGCGCTTGGCCTTGGCCATGGGCAGGGTCTCCTGGAAAAAATCGCCATGATAGCCGACGCAGACGTGTCTCGAGCGCGTCGGCATGCGACAAAACTATTCGTTCCAAGCGCAGTCACTACCCGTGAACGGCACGCATGAAGCGATGCAGTGGCTTACACTGCGTAAACATCACCATTTGTCACAAGGGAATCGAACATGGGAATGATCAGTGAGTTCAAGGCCTTCGCGGTCAAGGGCAATGTCGTCGACATGGCAGTCGGTATCATTATCGGCGCTGCATTCGGCAAGATAGTCTCCTCATTCGTCGGCGATATCATCATGCCGCCACTGGGGATATTGATCGGAGGCGTGGACTTCAGTGACCTGGCCATTACCTTGAAGGCGGCTGAGGGCGATATACCGGCCGTGGTGCTGGCCTACGGCAAGTTCATCCAGACCGTGATCGACTTCGTGATCGTGGCCTTCGCCATCTTCATGGGTGTCAAGGCGATCAACCGCCTGAAACGCGAAGAGGCCGTTGCGCCAAGCGCCCCGCCGACCCCGACCCCTCAGGAAACGCTGCTGACCGAGATTCGTGACCTGCTCAAGTCGCAGAACCAGAATCGCCTGCCTTGAAAAGTGGCAAGCTGCAAGTGTAAGGCCGCTCAAGGGCAGCACTTGTAGCTTGCAGCTACCAGTAGTTCTCCACCGCCACCTGCCCAGGCCGCTTGCTCAAGCTCAACTGCAGGTCACGCGCCTTGAGCACCTTGCGGGTCTCATCGATCATTTGCGGGTTGCCGCAAAGCATGATCCGTGAGTGCTCAGGCGACAGTTCCAGCCCCGCCGCCTTTTCCAGCTCGCCATTCTCGATCAGTGTAGTGATGCGTGCATTCAGCGCACCCGGATACTGCTCACGGGTAACCACGGGAATGAATTGCAGCTTGCCTGCAAACTCTGCCAGGTAATCACGCTGTTCAAGCCCGGCAATGTCATCCACATAGGCCAGCTCCTTGGCCTCGCGTACCGAATATACCAGTTTGATGTTGTCGAAACGCTCCCAGGCCTCGAAGTCCTGCAGGATCGACATGAACGGCGCAATGCCGGTACCGGTCGCCAACAGCCACAGGTCACGGCCACCGACGAAGCGATCAAGGGTCAGGTAGCCAAATGCCTGGCGGTCTATCAGCAGTGAATCACCCTCGCCAAGGCGGCTGAGCTCGCTGGTGAACTCCCCGCCCGGGACCACGATGGAGAAGAAGTCTAAATACTCGTCATGCGGCGCACTGACCATCGAGTAAGCACGCCAGACCACGCTGCCATCGGCCTTGGTCACGCCAAGCCGGGCGAATTGCCCGGCCCGAAAGCGAAACCCCGGATCGCGAGTCACCCGCAGGCTGAACAGGCCAGGCGTCAGTGGCTGGACGTCCAGCAAGGTCTGGCGGGTAAACTTTTCGGCACTGGCGGTCATGACGGGCTCCGTGAATAGCGTGCGCACAGTGTCGCGCAAAGCGGCCAGGATAAAAACCGTTCGATTGTAGGGTCACAGGCCACGGCCTGGCTGCTTTCATGGAATGATGAGACATTCTTAACAAAAAAATCCCAACAAAACGCTCGGTCTTTTCCTACAATCCCACCGGTATGCAAACGGATTGGGTCCTCTGGACGCAAGGGAGAGGGTTGATGCCTCACTGGAATCACGAGCATTTAGACCGCTTGGTCAACGAAAGTACCCCGCAAAAGGTGTTCGACCTCGCGGTTCACCTGGCACAGGACCTGGGCATGGAGTTCATGGGGCTCAAGCTTCGCATTCAGCTTGCAGCCCAGGCACCCAGGCTCTACCTGTACAGTAACTACCCACTTGCCTGGATCGAGCGTTATCAACGCGACGAGTTCTACAAGCAGGACTCGGCAGCAGCATTGAGTCACACGTCGACCGGGCCGGTACTGTGGACCGATGAGTTGTATCGCGAAGCGCCGGATTTTCGTGAGCAGGCCTGCAAACATGGCCTGCGCCACGGCTGGACACAATCGCTGCATGACCTCAGGCACAACGAGACCCAAGTCAGCGTCGCACGGCCCTGTGGCAAGATCGACACCCACGAGCTGTACGACAAGGCCGGCCAAGTACAATGGCTGTGCCATACGCTGCACGACACCATTTGTGAGCATCACCTGGCCAAGTTGAGTTCGCCGCTGAAGATGAGCGATCGGGAACTCGAGGTGCTGAAATGGTCGGCCGCCGGCAAGACCGCCGCCGACGTCGCCTGCATTCTGTCACTGTCGCAAAGCACAGTGAACTTCCATATCCGCAGCGTGATTACCAAGACCAATGCTTCCAACAAGGCAGGCGCCGTCGCCATTGCCGTGATGCGAGGCCTGATCGATCAATAACCCGGCCTGCGACCAGAGGCAAAGCCCTGTAGAATCGCGTACCGAAGCCCGTGACGATCTGTGACGGGCGATCCGTGCCCGAGCCAGATGCCATGCCCCTGTTGATCACACCCTACGCCGAACTCGACCTGATCCGCCAGCCGGACCAGGCCAACGACCCGTTGCAGGCCTTTGACGCCGCCGATGAATACCTGCTCGAGCAGTTGCACGCTCAGCAACTGGCGGCCGGGAGCAGGGTGCTGGTACTCAATGACAGCTTCGGCGCGCTGGCCGCCAGCCTGGTCGACCACGTGCCGGTGGTCAGCAGCGGTGACTCGCACCTGGCCCACATGGCCCTGGAAAAAAACCTCGCGCGTAACGGCAAGGCATTCGACAGCGTACCTTTCGTGCCCGCCAGCGAGCATTGGCAGGGGCACTTCGATCGCGTACTGGTGCGCGTGCCGAAAACACTTGCACTGCTCGAAGAGCAACTGATCAGGTTGCAAGGCCACCTGGCGCCCGGTGCACAGGTCATCGCTGCGGCCATGATCAAACACTTGCCACGGGCTGCGGGTGATCTGCTGGAGAAGTACATCGGCCCGGTACAGGCTTCGCTGGCGCAAAAAAAAGCGCGCCTGCTGACGGCCACCTTCGCCCAGCGCCCTGCCGCCAGCTCCCCGTACCCGACCCGCTACCGCCTCGACTCACCTGCGCTCGAACTGCTCAACCATGCCAACGTATTCTGCCGCGACGGCCTGGACATCGGCACGCGGGCCTTCCTCCCACACCTGCCACACGACTTGGGCAATGCACGTGTCGCCGACCTGGGTTGCGGCAACGGCGTGCTGGCCATCGCCAGCGCGCTGGCCAACCCCCAGGCGCACTACACACTGGTGGATGAATCGTACATGGCGGTGCAGTCGGCGCAGGAAAACTGGCAGGCTGCGCTGGGCGATCGCGCGGTGACGCTAGTGGCAGGCGATGGCCTGGCGGGGGTGGAAAAGCAGTCGCTGGATGTGGTGC
>NZ_MOMO01000166.1:0-52131 GCF_009933855.1 Pseudomonas sp. SG-MS2
ACTGTCGGTGCCGGCTGCGCCGGTTATCAAGGGTGATAGCCAGGTGCCGGCCATCGCTGCAGCGTCGATCCTGGCCAAAGTGACCCGCGATCGCGAGATGAGCGCATTCGAGCTGATCTATCCGGGCTATGGGATTGGCGGGCACAAGGGGTATCCGACGCCGGTACACCTGCAAGCCTTGGCCCGGCTAGGGCCCACGCCCATTCATCGGCGCTCCTTTGCGCCGGTACGGGCCGCTTGGGAAGCCCGCGAAGGCATTACCGATTCTCTGATCTAGCCTGTTGGGGTCGCCTTGCGTCCCCAAAACCCCCTCGCTTTTACGCTACAATCCCGCCCTTGTCGTTCAGCACTGCTACAGGATCTTCCATGTCGGTTCCCTTCGTTCACCTGCGCGTCCACTCCGAATTTTCGCTGGTCGACGGCCTGGTGCGGATCAAACCGCTGGCCAAGGCGCTGGCCGGGATGAACATGCCCGCGGTGGCGATTACCGACCAGAGCAACATGTGCGCGTTGGTGAAGTTCTACAAGGCCGCCATGGGCGCGGGCATCAAGCCGATCTGCGGTGCTGACCTGTGGCTGGCCGGTGCCGACCCTGAAGCGCCGCTGTCGCGCATCTGCTTCCTGGCGATGAACCCCAAGGGTTACCGCAACCTTACCGAGCTGATCTCCCGAGGCTGGACTGACGGCCAGCGCAATGGCCTGGTCATTCTGCAGCGTGAGTGGATCGCCCCGGCCAGCGAAGGTCTGATTGCCCTGTCCGCCGGCAAAGAGGGCGATATCGGTATGGCCCTGATGGCCGGCCGTACCACTGAGGCCGAGGCGCTGCTGCACGACTGGATGGGCATGTTCCCTGAACGTTTTTACGTCGAGGTGCAGCGTACCAATCGTGCCGGTGATGAAGAATACGTGCACGCTGCCGTGGCGCTGGCCGACAAGGTCGGCGCGCCGCTGGTGGCCACCAATGATGTGCGTTTTATCAAGCAGTCGGACTTCGACGCCCACGAAAGCCGCGTGTGCATCGGTGAAGGCTGGACCCTGGACGACCCGCGTCGCCCGCGCATGTACAGCGACCAGCAGTACCTCAAAAGCGCGGATGAAATGGCCGAGCTGTTCAGCGACCTGCCCGACGCGATTGCCAACACCGTCGAAATCGCCAAACGCTGCAACATCCAGGTCCAGCTGGGCAAGTACTTCCTGCCCGACTTCCCGACGCCCAATGGCATGGGCATCGACGACTACTTGCGCCATGTTTCGCACGAAGGCCTGGAGGAGCGCCTGGCGGTGCTCTGGCCCAAGGAGACCACGCCCAATTACGAAGAGAAGCGCCAGCTCTACCTGGACCGCCTGAAGTTCGAACTGGACATCATCATCCAGATGGGTTTCCCGGGTTACTTCCTGATCGTGATGGACTTCATCAAGTGGGCCAAGAACAACGGCGTGCCGGTAGGCCCGGGCCGTGGTTCGGGTGCCGGCTCGCTAGTGGCCTACGTACTGAAGATCACCGACCTCGATCCTCTGGCCTACGACCTGCTGTTCGAACGTTTCCTCAACCCCGAACGTGTTTCCATGCCCGACTTCGACGTCGACTTCTGCATGGATGGCCGCGACCGGGTGATCGACTACGTGGCCGACGCCTACGGGCGCAATGCGGTCAGCCAGATCATCACCTTCGGTACCATGGCCGCCAAGGCAGTGGTACGCGACGTGGCGCGGGTGCAGGGCAAGTCCTATGGCCTGGCCGACCGTTTGTCGAAGATGATCCCGTTCGAAGTGGGCATGACCCTGGAGAAGGCGTATGAGCAGGAAGAGATCCTGCGCGACTTCCTCAAGGGCGACGAAGACGCCCGCGAAATCTGGGAGATGGCGCTCAAGCTCGAAGGTGTCACCCGGGGTACCGGCAAGCACGCCGGTGGTGTGGTAATCGCCCCGACCAAGCTCACCGATTTCTCGCCGATCGCCTGTGATGAAGAGGGCGGCGGCCTGGTGACCCAGTTCGACAAGGACGATGTCGAGGCCGCCGGTCTGGTCAAGTTCGACTTCCTTGGCCTGCGTACCCTGACCATCATCAAGTGGGCGATGGAGACGATCAACCGCGAGCAGGCCAAGAACAACCTGCCCGACGTCAACATCGACTTCATCCCGCTGGACGATCGCAAGACCTACGAGTTGCTGCAGAAGGCCGAAACCACGGCGGTATTCCAGCTCGAATCGCGCGGCATGAAGGAGCTGATCAAAAAGCTCAAGCCCGACTGCCTGGAAGACCTTATCGCACTGGTGGCATTGTTCCGCCCAGGCCCCCTGCAATCGGGCATGGTGGACGACTTCATCAACCGCAAGCACGGCCGCGCCGAACTCGCCTACCCGCACTCGGACTACCAGTACGAAGGCCTCAAGCCTGTTCTTGCGCCGACCTACGGCATCATCCTGTATCAGGAACAGGTGATGCAGATTGCCCAGGTCATGGCGGGGTACACCCTCGGCGGCGCCGACATGCTGCGCCGCGCCATGGGTAAGAAAAAGCCTGAGGAAATGGCCAAGCAGCGCGGTGGCTTCATCGAAGGTTGCGTCGCCAACAACATCGATGCAGACCTCGCCGGCAACATCTTCGACCTGGTGGAAAAGTTTGCCGGTTACGGCTTCAACAAGTCCCACTCGGCGGCCTACGGTCTGGTGTCTTACCAGACCGCCTGGCTCAAGACTCATTATCCGGCGCCGTTCATGGCCGCGGTCCTGTCGGCGGACATGCACAACACCGACAAGGTGGTGGTGCTGATCGAAGAAGTGCGCAGCATGAAGCTGCGCCTCGATGCGCCTGACGTGAATGCCTCGGAGTTCAAGTTCACGGTCAATGACGACGGCCGCATCATCTATGGCCTGGGCGCCATCAAAGGCGTGGGTGAAGGCCCGGTGGAGGCCATTGTCGAGGCACGCGCCGAGGGTGGCCCATTCAAGGACCTGTTCGACTTCTGTGAGCGGGTCGACCTCAAGCGGGTGAACAAACGCACACTCGATGCGCTGATCCGCAGTGGCGCACTGGACCGCCTGGGCCCGCACTTTCATGATGAGATCAAGGCCTACCACGCCAGTATCGACATCAATCGCGCGACCTTGCTGTCGGCCCTCGAAGAAGCGATCAAGGCTGCTGAGCAGACGGCACGCACCGCCGATAGCGGTCACGTCGATCTGTTCGGCGGGCTGTTCGTCGAGGAGGACTCCGATGTTTACGCCAACCACCGCAAGGTGCGTGAACTGACGCTCAAGGAGCGCCTGAAGGGCGAGAAGGATACCCTTGGCGTATACCTCACCGGCCACCCGATCGATGAATATGAAGGGGAGATCCGCCGTTTCGCCCGCCAGCGCATCATCGATCTGAAACCCTCCCGCGAGACGCAGACTATCGCCGGCATGATCATTGCCATGCGCGTGATGAAGAACAAGAAGGGCGACAAGATGGGCTTTGTCACCCTCGATGACCGCTCCGGGCGTATCGAAGCGTCGCTGTTCGCCGATGCCTTCATGGGCGCCCAGGCGTTGTTGCAGAACGATGCCATGGTCGTGGTTGAGGGTGAGGTCAGCAATGACGACTTTTCCGGTGGCCTGCGCCTGCGTGTCAAGCAGGTGATGACCATGGAAGATGCCCGTACCAAGCTGGCCGAGAGCCTGCGCCTGAAGATCACCCACGATGCCCTCAAGGGCGACCGCCTGAACTGGCTGGGCGAGCTGATCACCCGCCATCGCGGTGGTTGCCCGATCACCCTCGAATACACCGGCAGCGACGCCAAGGCGATGCTGCAGTTCGGCGACCAATGGTCGATCGACCCGGCCGATGGCTTGATTCAGGCGCTGCGTGACCAGTTCGGGCGTGAGAACGTCTTCCTGCAATATCGTTGAACCGACGAAATTTAATCTCGACCTGAATGCGCCTGATCCCTTAAGGTAGGGCGCCAAACGGATCAACCGGCCGGCCGCCTGGCCGTAGACCCAAGACGGATGACTATGAACCCGAATTTTCTCGATTTCGAACAGCCGATTGCCGACCTGCAAGCCAAGATCGAAGGGCTGCGTTTGGTGGGTAACGACAACTCGCTGAACATCAGCGATGAAATTGCCCGTCTGCAAGACAAGAGCAACACTCTGACCGAAAGCATCTTCGGCAACCTGACCAGCTGGCAGATCGCCCGCCTGGCCCGTCACCCGCGTCGTCCTTACACCCTGGACTACCTGGAGCACATCTTCACCGAGTTCGAAGAGCTGCACGGCGACCGTCACTTCTCAGATGATGCTGCCATCGTCGGTGGTACCGCGCGCCTGGATGGCAAGCCGGTCATGGTCATCGGCCACCAGAAGGGCCGTGAAGTGCGCGAAAAGGTTCGCCGCAACTTCGGCATGCCGCGCCCTGAAGGCTACCGCAAGGCTTGCCGCCTGATGGAAATGGCCGAGCGCTTCAAGATGCCTATCCTGACCTTCATCGACACCCCGGGTGCATACCCAGGCATCGACGCAGAAGAACGCAACCAGAGCGAGGCGATCGCCTGGAACCTGCGTGTCATGGCACGCCTGAAGACCCCGATCATCGCCACCGTCATCGGTGAAGGTGGTTCCGGCGGTGCACTGGCCATCGGTGTGTGTGACCAGCTGAACATGCTGCAATACTCCACTTACTCGGTGATCTCGCCGGAAGGTTGCGCCTCGATCCTGTGGAAGACCGCAGACAAGGCTGCGGACGCTGCCGAGGCCATGGGCATCACCGCCGAGCGCCTGAAAAGCCTGAACATCGTCGACAAGGTCATCCAGGAACCGCTGGGCGGCGCCCATCGTGACCCGGCGCAGATGTCCGAAAGCATTCGCGCTGACCTGGTTCAGCAGCTGGACATGCTCGGCAAGCTCGACAACGACACGCTGCTGGCCCGTCGTTATGAGCGCTTGATGAGCTACGGTCTCTGATGCACCGCTGGGGGCGCAAAGCGCCCCCAACGCTTTCAAGCCGCGTGAGGCTCCAATGATCAACCTCACCCCTTGGCTCAATGCCCCTGCCTGGTACATCGCCTTCTCCGGTGGCCTCGACTCCACCGTCCTCCTGCACTGGCTGGCCGACTACGCCCGCATCCACGCAACGCCGCCGCTCCATGCCATCCACATCCACCACGGCCTGCAACCTGCCGCCGATGCCTGGCCAGGCCATTGCACCGCGGTGTGTGAGCGGCTGGGCATCGAACTCACCGTCATCCACGTTCAGGTCCCTGCCGGGGCGAGCCTGGAGCAGGCTGCGCGCGATGCTCGGTATGCGGCATTCGAGACCGTTCTTGGCGCGGGCGACGTCCTTTTCACGGGGCAGCACTGTGATGATCAGGCCGAAACCTTGCTGTTCCGGCTTCTGCGCGGTGCCGGCCTGCGTGGCCTGGCCGCAATGCCGCAGCAGCGCCCGCTGGGGCGCGGCCGCGTGGTCAGGCCGCTGCTGAACGTTTCTCGCGCGCAGTTGCATGAATATGCACAAACCCATGGGTTGATCTGGGCCGAAGATCCGTCCAACGCAGATACGGCCTTTGCCCGCAACTTCCTGCGCGCAGAGGTGTTCCCGCTATTGCAGCAGCGTTGGCCGAAGGCCAGCCAGGCCCTGGCTCGCGGTGCCGAGCATCTGGGTGAGGCGCTCGGGCTGCTTGATGAGCTGGCCCAGGCTGACCTGGCCGTGGCCCGGGAGGGGGCGCCTGCCATGTGGTCAGGGATCGACTCGCTTGACCTCGCGAGCCTGGTGGCGCTTTCGCCAGCCCGTCAGCGCAATGCCCTGCAATATTGGTTGAGCCTGCGCACCCGTCTGCCCGACACCCGGCATTGGGCCGGTTGGGCGGCCCTGCGTGATGCGGCAGTCGATTCCCAGCCTGCCTGGCAGCTGACCGACGGCAAGCTGGAGCGCAGTCACGGGCGGATCTGGTGGTTGTGTGGTGACTGGCTGCAGCCTGTCGGCGGGACGCTGCGCTGGGAGATGCCCGGTAGCCCGTTGCCATTGCCCGGGAACGGCAGCGTCAGCCTGCAGGGCGCCCCGCTAGGTGATTTGCGCATCGCCTACCGCCAGGGCGGGGAAGTGCTGGACATACCAGGGCGGGGCAAGCGCGACCTCAAGCGCCTGCTCAATGAGCTGCACGTCCCGCACTTCGTGCGACCGCGCCTGCCACTGCTGTATCGTGGCGAGCGCTTGCTGGCAGTGGCCAATCTGCCCCGATTGGCGCAGGCCGATTGCCAGCTCCACTGGCAGCCTCCGACGAACGCGCAAGGTTTGAGCTGAAGGGTACATTCCGGTAGACTACCCTCCCTTCTTGATACAACTTCTGTGCGTTCCTCGGAAACACGGCAGTTGCCGATTACCACGCAGTTTTTTGCTGGGCTGATTCTGGAAATGACGAGCGAGCTCCATGCCGGGGATAACCCTGGTCTGTACAGACGCGGCAGTTTTTCGAGATGCACTGTGATTGACGCAGGTGATCGGGGGCTTCGGCCTTCCTTCGCTTTCTCCGGCGGCGCTGGCCGCCTTAACGCAGACTTCTAGGGTTTTTCATGACGCGCTACATATTCGTCACGGGCGGTGTTGTTTCTTCATTGGGGAAAGGCATTGCCTCGGCTTCCCTGGCGGCCATCCTGGAAGCGCGGGGGCTAAAGGTCACCATGCTCAAGCTGGATCCGTACATCAACGTCGATCCTGGCACCATGAGTCCGTTCCAGCACGGTGAAGTATTCGTCACCCACGACGGCGCCGAGACCGACCTCGACCTGGGCCATTACGAGCGGTTCATCCGCACGACCATGACCCAGAACAACAACTTCACCACCGGCCGCATCTACGAGCACGTGCTGCGTAAAGAGCGTCGTGGTGATTACCTGGGCGCGACCATCCAGGTCATCCCGCACATCACCGACGAGATCAAGCGTCGCATCATCAAGGGCGCCGGCGATGCCGATGTGGCCCTGGTGGAAATCGGTGGTACCGTGGGCGACATCGAGTCGCAGCCGTTCCTCGAGGCGATCCGCCAGTTGCGCTTCGAAGTCGGCGCCAAGCGCGCGATGCTGATGCACCTGACGCTGGTGCCGTACATCGCCACCGCTGGTGAGACCAAGACCAAGCCGACTCAGCACTCGGTCAAGGAACTGCGCTCCATCGGCCTGCAGCCTGACGTGCTGGTCTGCCGCTCCGACCACCCGATCGACAACTCGTCGCGCCGCAAGATCGCCCAGTTCACCAACGTTGAAGAACGTGCGGTGATTGCCCTTGAAGACGCCGACACCATCTACAAGATCCCGGGCATTCTGCATGCCCAGGGCCTGGACGATTTCGTCGTCGAGCGCTTCGGCCTGCAGTGCAGCAGCGCCGACCTGTCCGAGTGGGACAAGGTAGTCGACGCCAAGCTCAACCCTGAGCACGAAGTGACCATCGCCATGGTCGGCAAATACATGGAGCTGCTGGACGCGTACAAGTCGCTGATCGAAGCGATGAGCCACGCCGGCATCACCAACCGCACCAAGGTCAACCTGCGTTACATCGATTCCGAAGATATCGAGAACCAGGGTACCAGCCTGCTCGAAGGCGCAGACGCCATTCTGGTGCCGGGCGGTTTCGGCCTGCGTGGCGTGGAAGGCAAGATCACCGCGGTGCAGTATGCCCGTGAGAACAAGGTGCCATACCTGGGTATCTGCCTGGGCATGCAAGTTGCCGTGATCGAATTCGCCCGCAATGTGATGGGCTGGAAAGACGCCAACTCCACCGAGTTCGATCGCAACAGCGGCCACCCGGTCGTTGGCCTGATCACCGAGTGGGCCGATGCCACTGGCGCTGTCGAGACCCGTACCGAAGCCTCCGACCTGGGTGGCACCATGCGCCTGGGTGCGCAGGATTGCCAACTGGCTGCCGGCTCCAAGGTGCATGACTGCTATGGCAAGGACGTGATCACCGAGCGCCATCGCCACCGCTACGAAGTGAACAACAACCTGCTGCCGCAACTGGTCGATGCCGGCCTGGTGGTATCCGGTCGTTCCGAAGACGGTGCGCTGGTTGAAGTGGTCGAGTCCAAGGACCACCCGTGGTTCGTCGCCTGCCAGTTCCACCCCGAGTTCACCTCGACCCCGCGTGATGGCCACCCGCTGTTCAGTGGCTTCGTCAAGGCCGCTCTGGCGCAGAAGAACAAGGCCTGAGCCCAGGCTTTGTGAGTTTTCCGACGGTATAAACCGCGCAAAGCTCATTTCTCGGGTAAAGTACCGTCCGTTCTGCCCCTGACCCGCCGGTCAGGGGCTGCTTCTGCCAGGCCTGCCTGCTGCATCTACGCCTGGTGCAAGGCAAGAATTTCCTAAAGCTGCGTTGTTTTCGTCAATTCTGGAGTGCTTACAACAATGGCAAAAATCGTCGACATCAAAGGTCGTGAAGTTCTCGATTCGCGTGGCAACCCCACCGTGGAAGCCGATGTACTGCTCGACAACGGCATCATCGGCAGCGCTTGCGCGCCGTCCGGTGCTTCCACCGGCTCGCGCGAAGCGCTGGAGCTGCGTGATGGCGACAAGAGCCGTTACATGGGCAAGGGCGTGCTGAAAGCTGTTGGCAACATCAACGGCCCGATCCGTGACCTGCTGCTGGGCAAGGACCCTTCCGACCAGAAGGCTCTGGACCGCGCCATGATCGAACTGGACGGTACCGAGAACAAGGCCAAGCTGGGCGCCAACGCCATCCTGGCTGTTTCCCTGGCTGCTGCCAAGGCTGCTGCCCAGGACCAGGACCTGCCGCTGTACGCGCACATCGCCAACCTCAACGGCACCCCAGGCCAGTATTCGATGCCGGTTCCGATGATGAACATCATCAACGGTGGCGAGCACGCCGACAACAACGTCGACATCCAGGAGTTCATGGTGCAGCCGGTTGGCGCCAAGACCTTCTCCGATGGCCTGCGCATGGGCACCGAGATCTTCCATCACCTCAAGGCTGTGCTCAAGGCCCGTGGCCTGAACACCGCAGTGGGTGACGAAGGTGGCTTCGCGCCGAACCTGGCTTCCAACGAAGACGCCCTGGGCGCCATCGCTGAAGCCGTGGAAAAAGCCGGCTACAAACTGGGCACCGACGTGACCCTGGCCCTCGACTGCGCGGCCTCCGAATTCTACGAAGACGGCAAGTACAACCTGTCCGGTGAAGGCAAGTCGTTCGACGCCGAAGGCTTTGCCGACTACCTGAAAGGCCTCACCGAGCGCTTCCCGATCATCTCGATCGAAGACGGTCTGGATGAGTCCGACTGGGCTGGCTGGAAGATCCTCACCGACAAGATCGGCGAGAAGGTGCAACTGGTCGGTGACGACCTGTTCGTGACCAACACCAAGATCCTCAAGGAAGGCATCGAGAAGGGCATCGGTAACTCGATCCTGATCAAGTTCAACCAGATCGGCTCGCTGACCGAAACCCTGGAAGCCATCCAGATGGCCAAGGCCGCAGGCTACACCGCTGTGATCTCGCATCGCTCCGGTGAAACCGAAGACTCGACCATTGCCGACCTGGCTGTGGGTACCGCCGCTGGCCAGATCAAGACCGGCTCGCTGTGCCGTTCCGACCGTGTCTCCAAGTACAACCAGTTGCTGCGCATCGAAGAACAACTGGGCGCCAAAGCGGTTTACCGCGGTCGTGCCGAGTTTCGCGGCTAAGCAAGAGATGGTAAAAAGACAGCAGCCGAAGCTGTCGGAACTTTCTTACTGAAATTTCTGACACATGATGCGGGTTTCTGTCGACGAAGCCTGGCCTCGGCCAGGCTTCGTGCTATTTGAGGTCTGCCTGTTCGCGGCGGTCTTTTTAACCTGGATACCTTGATGCGCAGTCCCTATTGGTTGTTCCTTGTCCTGCTCCTGCTGCTTGGTGGCCTGCAGTACCGCCTGTGGGTGGGTAACGGCAGCCTGGCGCAAGTGGCTGAGCTCAAGCAGCAGATCGACGAGCAGCATGCCGAGAACGAGCGGCTGCTGGAGCGTAACCGCGTGCTCTATGCCGAGGTCCTGGAATTGAAAAAAGGTATGGAGACCGTTGAAGAACGGGCTCGCCACGAATTGGGGATGGTCAAAGAGGGTGAAACCCTCTTCCAGCTGCCGCAAAAATGATCGAAACCCTACCGGCCTTCTGGGCCGTAATTCCTGCTGCGGGTGTTGGTGCCCGCATGGCTGCCGACCGCCCGAAGCAGTATTTGCAATTGGGTGGGCAGACCCTTCTCGAGCATAGCCTCGACTGTTTTCTTGGCCATCCGGCGCTCAAGGGCGTGGTGGTCAGCATTGCTGCGGATGATCCTTACTGGCCTGGCTTGCGCTGCGCCAGCGATTCCCGCATCCAGCGAGCGTCAGGTGGGCGTGAGCGCGCCGACTCGGTGCTCAATGCCTTGTTGCTGTTGCATGCCCAAGGTGCGGCGGACACTGACTGGGTGTTGGTGCACGATGCGGCGCGGCCAAACTTGGCACGCACGGATCTTGACCGTTTGTTGTCGCAGTTGGCTGATGACCCGGTAGGAGGGCTGCTGGCGGTGCCTGCGCGTGACACGCTAAAGCGCGCCGATGCCAATGGCCGGGTCAGCGCCACCGTGGATCGCAGTACCATCTGGCAGGCCTTTACGCCTCAAATGTTCCGCCTGGGGGCGTTGCATCGGGCCTTGGCCGAGTGCCTGGTGTCCGATGTGGTGGTCACCGATGAAGCTTCGGCCATCGAATGGTCCGGCCAGGCGCCGCGGCTGATCGAAGGGCGCAGCGACAACATCAAGGTGACCCGCCCGGAAGACCTGGAGTGGCTGCGCCAGCGTTGGTCAGGGCGCCGCTGAGATTGCCGGGTCCGCCTCACGGCCCAATCGCCGGCAAGCCGGCCACAGGTTACCCCGCTGCTCTCAAGTTCAGCGCAAACCCAGTGGGGGGGGCCGGCTTGCCGGCGATTGGGCTGCAAAGCGGACCCGGTAAACTGTCAGACCATTCGGTACTCAGGCATCCCCGCCAACCCTTCCTTCAGATAATCCACCAGCCGCCGAACCTTGGGCGACAGGTGCCGCTGCTGCGGATACAGCGCCCACACCGCCGTATTGGGCGGCTGATGCGCCTCCAGCAGCGACACCAGCGCGCCGCTGTTGAGGTGTTCCAGTACGTAGTAATCCGGCAGCTGGCACAGCCCCATTCCCAGCAAAGCGGCATCCAGCACCGCCTGGCCACTGTTGCACCGCCAGTTGCCCTGCACCCGCTGGCTGATCTCGCGCCCGTCCTGTTGCAACGCCCACAGGTCCGTGCTGCCCACCAGGCAGTTGTGCCGGGCCAGTTCCGACAGGCTGTGTGGACGGCCGTAGCGCTCAAGGTAGGCGGGTGAAGCGCACAGGTACATGCGCCGTGGCGCCAGGCGCGTCGCCACCAACCTCGAATCGGCAAGCCGCCCCAGGCGAATCGCCAGGTCCATGCCTTCGTGCAGCAGGTCCAGCGTGCGGTTGCTCAACTCCACCTCGACCCGCAACTGTGGATACAGCGCCATGAAGCGCGTCACCAGCGGCACGATGAAGCGCTCGCCATAAGCCACAGCACAGGTCATGCGCAATAGCCCCTTGGGTTCGCTGGCCAAGTCGCCCATGGCACGCAGTGCTTCTTCACGGCCATCCTGCAGGCGTTGGCAATGTTGCAGGAATGTCTGCCCGGCCTCACTCAGGGTCACGCGACGCGTGCTGCGATACAGCAGGCGGGTTTGCAAACGCTCCTCAAGGCGGGCGATCTGCCGGCTTATGTGCGACGACGATACGCCCATGCGCTCGGCAGCGGCCGTGAATTGGCCCGATTCGGCCACGGCTACGAATTCATCGATACCCTCCCAGCGGCTGCTCATTGATTGTCCCTGTACGGCAATAATGTTTTGTCTTCGTCGCGATTATTCATCAAAACAAGCTGAATTACACTGCATGTCTGAACTGACCCTTTGTCTGGAGACCTTTGATGATCAAGTCCCGTGCCGCTGTAGCCTTCGAGGCCAAGAAACCTCTGGAAATCGTCGAAGTGGATGTGGCCATGCCCAAGGCCGGCGAAGTCCTGCTGCGTGTTGTGGCCAGCGGTGTTTGCCACACCGACGCCTATACCCTGTCGGGTGCCGACCCGGAAGGTATCTTCCCGTCGATTCTGGGCCATGAAGGTGGCGCGATCGTCGAGGCGGTAGGTGAGGGCGTCACCTCCGTGGCGGTCGGCGATCACGTGATCCCGCTGTATACCCCTGAGTGTGGTCAGTGCAAATTCTGCCGCTCGGGCAAGACCAACCTGTGCCAGGCCATACGTGCCACCCAGGGCAAGGGGTTGATGCCGGACGGCACCACCCGTTTCTCGTACAAGGGCCAGCAGCTGTTCCACTACATGGGCACCTCGACCTTCTCCGAGTACACCGTGCTGCCGGAAATCTCCGTCGCCAAGATCCAGAAGCAAGCGCCGCTGGAAAAGGTCTGCCTGCTCGGTTGCGGCGTGACCACCGGTATCGGTGCAGTGCTCAACACTGCCAAGGTCAAGCCGGGTGACACAGTGGCCATCTTCGGCCTGGGCGGTATCGGCCTGTCGGCGGTCATAGGCGCAGTCAAAGCCAAGGCATCGCGCATCATCGCCATCGACATCAACCCGGCCAAGTTCGAGATCGCCCGTCAACTGGGCGCCACCGACTGCATCAACCCGAAGGATTACGATCGCCCGATCCAGGAAGTGATCGTCGACCTTACCGATGGCGGCGTGGACTTTTCGTTCGAATGTATCGGCAACGTGCAACTGATGCGCGCGGCCCTGGAGTGCTGCCACAAGGGTTGGGGTGAGTCGGTGATCATCGGTGTCGCCGGTGCCGGCCAGGAAATCGCCACTCGCCCGTTCCAGCTGGTGACCGGTCGCGTCTGGCGCGGTTCTGCCTTCGGTGGCGTGCGCGGCCGTACCGAACTGCCAAGCTACGTGGAAATGTCCGAGAAGGGCGAGATTCCGCTGGACACCTTCATCACGCATACCATGGGCCTTGAAGATATCAACAAGGCTTTCGACCTGATGCATGAAGGCAAGAGCATCCGCAGCGTGATCCACTTCTGAGGTGAGCCATGAGCCTGGATAACATCTCCTGCCAGAAAAGCTTCGGCGGCTGGCACAAGCGTTACCGGCATCACTCCAAGGTGCTGGGTTGCGACATGGTGTTCGCCGTTTACCTGCCGCCGCAGGCCGAACAGGGCGAAAAGCTGCCAGTGCTGTACTGGCTCAGCGGCCTGACGTGCACCGACGAGAACTTCATGCAGAAGGCCGGCGCCCAGCGCCTGGCCGCCGAGCTTGGCCTGATCATCGTCGCGCCCGATACCAGCCCGCGTGGCGAGCAGGTGCCGGGCGACCCTGACGGTGCCTGGGACTTCGGCCTGGGCGCCGGCTTCTACCTCAATGCCACCCAGCAGCCTTGGGCGAAGCACTACCGCATGCACGACTATGTGGTCCAGGAGCTGCCAGAGCTGATCGAGGCGCACTTCCCGGCCTCGGATCAGCGCAGCATCAGTGGCCACTCCATGGGTGGGCACGGCGCGCTGGTCTGCGCCCTGCGCAACCCGGGGCGCTACCGCTCTGTGTCGGCGTTCTCGCCGATCAGCAATCCGATGGATTGCCCTTGGGGTGAAAAGGCCTTCAGCCGTTATCTGGGTGAAGACCGGGCGCGCTGGCGCGAGTGGGATGCCAGTGTGCTGCTTGCCGAGACGCCAGCGGGCGAATGCCCGCCGTTGCTGGTGGATCAGGGCGACCGTGACGACTTCCTTGCCAAGCAGCTCAAGCCTGAAGCGCTGGAGCAGGCGGCCCGCAAAGGGGGGCATGCGTTGAGCCTGCGCCTGCAACCTGGCTATGACCATAGCTATTACTTCATCGCCAGCTTCATCGATGAGCACCTGCGCCACCACGCAGTGGCACTTGGCCGGGGGTAGGGCTGCAGCTACACGCTGCAAGCTTCAAGCCGCAAGAAAGTGCGGGCAGCACAACGCCTGCTTTTTGCTTGTGGCTTGCAGCTTGCAGCTTGCAGCTCCAAATGAAGGTAGAATCACGCCCTGACTCAATCAGGGCGTTTTTCTATGCGTATTGGCCACGGCTACGATGTGCACCGTTTTTGCGACGGTGATTTCATTACCCTGGGTGGGGTGCGTATCCCCCACAAATACGGCCTCCTGGCCCATTCCGACGGTGACGTGCTGCTGCATGCCCTGAGCGATGCCTTGCTTGGCGCGGCGGGGCTCGGGGACATCGGCAAGCACTTCCCCGATACCGACCCGCAATTCAAGGGCGCCGACAGCCGCGTGCTGCTGCGCCATGTGGTCGGCATTGTCCAGGCCAAAGGCTGGAAAGTCGGTAATGTCGACGCCACCATCGTTGCCCAGGCGCCGAAAATGGCTCCGCATATCGAAACCATGCGCCAACGGATCGCCGAGGACCTGCAGGTCGAACTCGACCAGGTCAACGTCAAGGCCACTACCACCGAGAAACTCGGTTTCACCGGCCGCGAGGAGGGTATCGCCGTGCACGCGGTCGCCCTGCTGCTGCCAGCATGACCGAACTGGAACTGCTGGGCCCTCGCGCATCGGGCCAACCCCTGGGCACTGCGATACTCAAGGCTGTGGCCGAAGACTTCCAGGTCGATGAGGTGCTGGACATTCCGCTTTCGGGCCAGGGCGAGCACCTGTGGTTGTGGGTTGAGAAGCGCGACCTCAACACTGAGGAAGCTGCCCGCCGCCTGGCGCGAGCCGCTGGTGTGCCGGTGCGCTCGATCAGCTACGCCGGCCTCAAGGATCGCCAGGCCCTGACGCGCCAGTGGTTCAGCCTGCACCTGCCTGGCAAGGCAGACCCCGACCTGTCGCGTGCCGAAGATGCCACCCTGCGTGTGCTCAAGCAGGTGCGTCACCAGCGCAAACTGCAGCGCGGCGCCCATTCGGCCAATGGCTTCACCCTGCGCCTAACGGCGCTGGCGGCTGATCATGCTGCCCTCGATGCCCGCCTGCAGACGCTCAAACAGCAGGGTGTGCCGAACTACTTCGGCGGCCAGCGTTTCGGGCATGGCGGCGGCAATGTCCAGGATGCCCAGCACTGGGCTGCCCGCAAGGCCCTGCCTGAGCAGCGCAACGTGCGTTCGCGGCTGCTCTCGGCTGCCCGCAGCTACCTGTTCAACCAGGTACTGGCTGCCCGCGTTGCCGACGGCAGCTGGCAGCGGGCCCAAATCGGTGACCTGTTGGCATTCACCGATAGCCGCAGTTTTTTTTCGGCGGGTGAACAGGAATGCTCAGACCCTCGCCTGGCCATTCTGGACTTGCATCCTACCGGCCCGATGTGGGGCGAAGGCCCGTCTCCTGCGGCCGGCGCGGCCGCGACGCTGGAGACGACGATAGGCGAGCAGCATGCATTGCTGTGCCAATGGTTGGCCAATGCAGGCATGAGTCACGAACGGCGCATCCTGCGGCTCCCTATTGGCGGCCTGACGTGGCATTATCCCGAGCCTGATATCCTGCAACTGGAATTCGTCCTTCCGGCCGGATGCTTCGCCACCGTGGTGGTGCGCGAACTCGTCGATCTGGTGCCGGCAGGGCAGACGGACAGCCCATGCGTATTCTGATTTCGAATGACGACGGTGTTACGGCACCTGGCCTCGCCGCGCTCCACGGTGCGCTGGTGGATTATGCCGAGTGCGTGGTGATCGCCCCGGATCAAGACAAGAGCGGCGCCGGCAGTTCGCTGACGCTGGACCGGCCGTTGCACCCGCAAACCCTGGCCAACGGTTTCATCAGCCTCAATGGCACGCCCACCGATTGCGTGCACCTGGGGCTCAATGGCCTGTTGCCGGAAACACCGGACATGGTTGTCTCGGGGATCAACCTCGGTGCCAACCTGGGGGATGACGTGATCTATTCCGGCACGGTCGCTGCCGCGCTGGAGGGGCGCTTCCTCGGCGGTACGTCGTTGGCATTCTCGTTACTGTCGCGTCTGCCCGACAACCTGCCGACTGCAGCGTTCATCGCCCGCCGGCTGGTCGAGGCGCAGTCACGCCTGGAACTGCCGCCGCGTACGGTCCTCAACGTCAATATTCCCAACCTGCCGCTGGAGCACATCCGTGGCATACAGGTCACCCGTCTCGGTCACCGGGCGCGGGCGGCGGCACCGACCAAGGTGGTCAACCCGCGCGGCAAGGAAGGCTACTGGATCGCCGTGGCCGGTGATGCCGAGGACGGTGGGCCGGGTACCGACTTCCACGCGGTGATGCAAGGTTACGTGTCGATCACCCCGCTGCAACTGGACCGCACCTTCAACGATGCCTTCGAGCAGCTCCACGGTTGGCTGGAGGGCGTGCTCTGATGCGCGAACAGGACGATCTGCAGCGCCGAGGTATCGGCATGACCTCCCAGCGTACCCGCGAGCGCCTGATCCAGCGCCTGTGCGAAGAGGGCGTATCGAACCCCAAGGTGCTCGATGCCATCCGCCGTACGCCGCGCCATCTGTTCGTCGATGAGGCCCTGGCCCACCGCGCCTACGAAGACACCGCGCTGCCAATCGGGCACAACCAGACCATCTCCCAGCCATTCATGGTCGCACACATGAGTGAGCTGTTACTGGAGGCCGGGCCGCTGGACAAGGTGCTGGAGATCGGTACCGGCTCCGGTTACCAGACGGCCATCCTTGCCCAACTGGTGGAGCGGGTGTTCTCGGTGGAGCGCATCAAGGTCCTGCAGGACCGAGCCAAGGAACGCCTGGTCGAATTGAACCTGCGCAACGTGGTGTTCCGCTGGGGGGATGGGTGCGACGGCTGGCAGGCGCTGGCCCCCTACAACGGCATCATCGTTACCGCCGTGGCGCCGGAAGTGCCGCAGGCACTGCTCGACCAGCTGGCTCCTGGTGGGCGAATGGTCATCCCGGTAGGCCCTGCTGGTGAAGTCCAGCAGTTGATGCTTATCGTGCGTGAGGAGCAGGGCTTCTCTCGCCGTGTACTGGGCGCTGTGCGCTTTGTACCGCTGCTCAATGGCCCGGTGGCTTGAGCTGCAGGGAATATTTGTGGTGGCGACGAATTCTTGCCGCATCGCCCTGTCTATCTGGCGGGGCATCCCGGCTCTTTACTGAGCCTGTGCACCGAGCCTGCCAATGCAGTGGCGCTCGGTTATAATTGCAACATTATTGCATTTCTTTCTGTATTTTCGATTTTCGGCACCATGAGGGGAGCGCGGGTGGGGCACACAGTCATTCGGCAGCGCAAGGATTGGTTGGGTTTCAAGCTTCTGGTGATTGCACTGGCCATGGGCGCCCTGCTGACGGGTTGCTCCAGCACCGGCTCGGGCGGCGCACGCGTGGTCGACCGCAGCAATGCGGCGCCCAAGCGGCCGACCGTGACCTCCGGGCAGTATGTGGTCAAACCAGGCGATACGCTGTTCTCCATTGCGTTTCGCTACGGCTGGGACTACAAGGAGCTCGCCGCACGCAATGGCATCGCTGCCCCGTACACCATCCGGCCTGGCCAGGCGATCCGCTTCAGCAGCGGCGCTACCGGCAGTACCACGGTGGTGTCCAGCCCCTCTTCTTCGAGCAGGACGACGGTCATTCGTCGCCCCGTTGGAAAACCTATCACGGCGCCCGCCAGCGGCGGGAAAACGACGCCAACAACGCGAACCACGCCTACGCCGGTCGTTACCACGGTGCCCGCCGCAGAGCGCGCGGTGGGCGGTTGGACCTGGCCTGCAAATGGCGTGCTGATTGGAAAATTCGCTTCAAACGGTAGTTTGAATAAAGGCATTGATATCGCCGGTGATTTGGGACAGCCTGTTTTTGCTGCGTCTGATGGTGCGGTGGTCTACGCCGGGAGTGGCTTGCGGGGCTACGGCGAACTGATCATCATCAAGCACAGCGATACCTACGTCAGTGCCTACGGTCACAACCGCAGGCTGTTGGTTCGGGAGGGGCAGAAGGTCAAGGCAGGGCAGTCGATTGCTGAAATGGGGTCCACGGGCACTGATCGGGTGAAGCTGCATTTCGAGATTCGCCGCCAGGGCAAACCCGTCGATCCTCTCCAGTTCCTGCCACGGCGTTGATTGTTGTCCCCGGCCTGTTCCTCTGAAGTAGAGGGGAGAGGCTCCAGCGATGCCAGGGATGCAGGCGCCGCTCGAGTCTGAGTTCGAACTCAGCAAAGGACTATAACAATGGCTCTCAATAAAGAAGCGCCGGAGTTTGACATCGACGATGACGTTCTCCTGATGGAGACGGGCATCGTTTTGGAAACGGATGTGGTGTCAGACGAACCTGCTGTACCGTCGGTTCGGACCAGGGCCAAGTCAGGCTCTACGCTCAAGCAGCATAAATACATCGATTACAGCCGGGCGCTCGATGCCACCCAGTTGTACCTCAACGAGATCGGTTTCTCGCCTCTGCTTTCACCGGAAGAGGAAGTTCACTTCGCGAGGCTGTCGCAGAAGGGTGACCCAGCCGGGCGCAAGCGCATGATCGAAAGCAACCTGCGCCTGGTTGTGAAAATCGCCCGTCGTTACGTGAACCGCGGCCTGTCCTTGCTCGATCTCATCGAGGAGGGGAACCTGGGTTTGATTCGTGCAGTCGAGAAGTTCGACCCGGAGCGCGGTTTCCGTTTCTCGACCTATGCGACGTGGTGGATCCGCCAGACCATCGAGCGGGCGATCATGAACCAGACCCGCACCATTCGTCTGCCGATCCACGTGGTCAAGGAGCTCAACGTCTACCTGCGTGCCGCGCGGGAGTTGACCCAAAAGCTCGACCACGAACCTTCCCCTGAAGAGATCGCCACCCTGCTGGAAAAACCCGTTGCCGAGGTCAAGCGCATGCTTGGTCTTAACGAGCGGGTATCGTCGGTGGATGTTTCGCTCGGGCCAGATTCGGACAAGACCCTGCTCGATACACTCACCGACGATCGTCCTACCGACCCGTGCGAGCTGCTGCAGGATGACGACCTGTCACAGAGCATCGACCAGTGGCTGGGCGAGCTCACCGACAAGCAGCGCGAAGTGGTGGTACGCCGTTTTGGTCTGCGCGGGCATGAAAGCAGCACCTTGGAGGATGTAGGCCTGGAAATCGGCCTTACCCGCGAGCGAGTGCGGCAGATTCAGGTAGAGGGGCTCAAGCGCCTGCGTGAGATCCTGGAGAAGAATGGCCTGTCCAGTGAGTCGCTGTTCCAGTAAGCACTGCATGCCGGTATGCAAAAACGCCCTGATGACCTCGGGGCGTTTTTTTATGCGCAGGCCAGAGCGGCTGGCAATTATCTGGGGGTGATCAATGTGTAACTTGCTACCCCTGATGCACTGCGTGTAAGCCTTTGCTTACTTGTTGTGTAAGCCATACACGTAAAGGCCAGTAAATCATTGTCGTTTCCAGATCTGTTTTTTTCTCAACTAACTGAAATAATTGAACTTTTCAGATTTGTGGAAATGTGTCCCCGGTAATGTCTTGTGAGGGTTCGCGGTTGCCTGCGCTGCAGAACTCGCTAGTATTCGAACTGTGCACACGGACATGCACAGGCGTTCAGGAAGAACGCCAAGGACATCGCAAGACGCGATTCATCAGGACGATGTTTAGGACAAGCAGGGACTACGGAAAAAATGTGGGCGGGTCAAACCGCCCCTTTTTTTGCCCGCAGAAAATGAAAAAGGCCCGTTGCGGGCCTTTTTCGTATCTGGGCGATTAACGTTCCAGATCGGCGATCTTGCCAGGCTTGCCATCCCACTCTTCGGCGTCAGGCAGGGCATCCTTACGCTCGGTGATGTTCGGCCAGATCTCCGCCAGCTCGGCATTGAGCTCAAGGAAGTTCTCCATGCCCGCAGGCACTTCGTCTTCCGAGAAGATGGCCTGGGCCGGGCATTCAGGCTCGCACAGTGCGCAGTCGATGCACTCGTCCGGGTGAATGACCAGGAAGTTCGGGCCTTCGTAGAAGCAGTCCACCGGACAGACTTCCACGCAGTCGGTGTATTTGCATTTGATGCAGTTGTCGGTGACGACGAAGGTCATTTCTAGTTCTCTCCTCAGGCAACGGCGGCGGCCCTTCCTCTCAGGGCCGCGCGGTTTACGGGCATGTGGCTGCAGGCCAGGCTAATAACCTGCAGCACCAGCAAACCGCGGCGGATTCTACCAGCTTGTAGTGCCCGCCGTTATAACAGGTTCTTTAGTTGATATAGCATTTCGATAGCTTGACGCGGGGTCATGTCGTCCAGCTCCAGCTTGCCCAGCTTCTCGATGGCCGGGTGTGGCAGGCTGGCGAACAGGTCGCTCTGGTGCGGTGCTTGTGGCTCGCCCTTGGCTTTGTTCGACACGGGTTGTTCGTGGGGCAGGCTGCTGGTCTCCAGCCGGCCCAGGTGCTCGCGCGCCCGCTGGATGACCGGCGACGGCACGCCTGCCAGTTGCGCCACGGCCAGGCCGTAGCTCTGGCTGGCGGGGCCAGGCAGCACATGGTGCAGGAACACGATGCGCTCGTTGTGTTCGGTAGCGTTCAGGTGGACGTTGGCCACCAGTGGTTCGCTTTCCGGCAGTACGGTCAGCTCGAAGTAGTGTGTGGCGAACAGCGTGTATGCACGCAGCTGCGCCAGGCGCTCTGCAGCCGCCCAGGCCAGCGACAAGCCGTCGAAGGTGCTGGTGCCACGGCCGACTTCGTCCATCAGTACCAGGCTGCGGTCAGTGGCGTTGTGCAGAATGTTGGCGGTTTCGCTCATCTCGACCATGAACGTCGAACGACCGCCAGCCAGATCGTCGCTGGAGCCGATACGGGTGAAGATGCGATCGACCAACGACAGTTCGCAACTGGCCGCCGGAACGAAACTGCCGATGTGCGCCATCAGCACGATCAGTGCGGTCTGGCGCATGTAGGTGGATTTACCACCCATGTTCGGGCCGGTGATGATCAGCATCCGGGTGCTGTTGTCCAGGCCCAGGTCGTTGGCTACGAACGGCGTGGTCAGTACCTGTTCGACCACCGGGTGACGCCCCTGATCGATGCGCAGGCAAGGTTCGTCGACGAAACGGGGGCAGTTAAGGTCCAGGTTGAGCGCCCGCTCGGCAAGGTTGCTCAGCACGTCCAGCTCGGCCAGCGCAGCGGCGCTGTCCTGCAGCGGTGCAAGGTGGCTGATGAGGGTCTCGAGCAACGCGTCGTACAGCATTTTTTCGCGGGCCAGGGCGCGGCTCTTGGCCGACAGCGCCTTGTCCTCGAAAGCCTTGAGCTCCGGCGTGATGAAACGCTCGGCCCCTTTGAGGGTCTGGCGACGAATGTAGTCGCCCGGGGCCTGTTCGGCTTGCTTGGTCGGCAGCTCGATGAAGTAGCCATGCACGCGGTTGTAGCCGACTTTCAGGTTGGCAAGACCGGTGCGGGCCTTCTCGCGGGCTTCCAGGTCGATCAGGAACTGGCCGGCGTTCTCGCTGATCGCCAGCAGATCGTCCAGCTCGTTGTCATAGCCGGCCTTGAGTACGCCGCCGTCGCGGATCACTGCTGGCGGGTTGTCGATGATTGCCCGCTCCAGCAGGCTGGCCAGCTCCGGGTAGGTGCCGGTGATGGCCGCCAGGCGCGCCAGGTGTGGGGCTTCCAGCTCAGCCATGGCGTTCTGCAGTTCGGGCAGGGCGCCGAGGGCATCACGCAGGCGCGCCAGGTCGCGCGGGCGGGCATTGCGCAGGCCGATACGGGCGAGGATCCGCTCGATATCGCCAATTTCCTTGAGTTGCGGCTGCAGTTTTTCGAAGCGGTAGCCATCGAGCAGGCAGCGAATCGAATCCTGGCGCGCCTGCAAGACCTTGAGGTCGCGCAGCGGACGGTTCAGCCACCGGGTCAACAGGCGGCTGGCCATCGCGGTCTGGCAGCGGTCGATCACCGACTGCAAGGTATTGTCGCGACCACCTGCCAGGTTGATGTCCAGCTCCAGGTTGCGGCGGCTGGCCCCGTCGAGGATCACGGTGTCGTCCAGGCGCTCGTGGCGCAAGCTGCGCAGGTGGGGCAGGGCGGTGCGTTGGGTTTCCTTGGCGTAGGTCAGCAGGCAGCCGGCGGCGCCGATGGCCAGGGTCAGCTTGTCGCAACCAAAGCCCTTGAGGTCTTTGGTTGCGAACTGCTGGCACAGAGCCTTGCGTGCCGAGTCGCGGTCGAAGTCCCAAGGGGCTCGTCGGCGTGCGCCCGGACGCTTCTCGGCCGGCAGGTCGCGTGGCCAGTCGTCGGGGATCAGCAGCTCGACAGGGTTGATGCGTTCAAGCTCGGCCAGCAGGTTTTCCCAGCCCTTGATTTCTTGCACGCTGAAATTGCCGCTGGTGATATCCAGCACCGCCAGGCCAAACAGGCGCTCATCCCCCAGCAGTGCGGCAATCAGGTTGTCGCGGCGCTCGTCGAGCAACGCTTCGTCGCTGACCGTGCCCGGGGTGATGATGCGCACCACCTGACGCTCTACCGGGCCCTTGCTGGTGGCGGGGTCACCGATCTGCTCGCAGATCACCACCGACTCGCCGAGCTTGACCAGCTTGGCCAGGTAGCCTTCCAGCGAGTGGAACGGAATTCCGCACATGGGGATCGACTGGCCGGCTGACTGGCCACGGGCTGTCAGGGTGATATCCAGCAGTTTTGCGGCTTTTTTCGCATCTTCGTAGAAGATTTCGTAAAAGTCGCCCATGCGGTAGAACATCAGCTGGTCCGGGTGCTGGTTTTTCAGCTTCCAGTACTGCTGCATCATTGGGGTGTGTGCGGAAAGATCAGACATTCAGGGCCTTACAGCGGGGATCTGGTTGGCGATTGTTAAACCGGCAATGGTACAGGCTTTTTGGCCGAGATGCAGGCGGCGGGCAAGTGCCCTCGCGCCCCGGCTGCATGAATTGCATTTCCTGTGGCGGCGCTGCATTATGCATGCTATGCAAAAACGCAATGTAGCCACCGTACTCAGAGAGTTGCTCGCCCGCCACGGCCTGTCCCCCACAGAGCTGCACCGGCGCACGGGCGTGCCTCAATCCACCCTGTCGCGGATCCTCAGCGAGAAGATCGTCGATCCCTCGGATAGGCACGTGTCGAAAATTGCCGACTATTTCGGCGTCAACACCGAACAGCTGCGCGGCCGCGCCGAGCTTGGCGCCTCACGCGAAGCCGCATTGCCGGCCCGCGGCCATGCGGACCTCAGCGACATCAGCCTGTGGGACGATGAAACGCCCGTCGAGGACGACGAGGTGTCAGTACCCTTTCTTCGTGAGGTCGAATTGGCAGCAGGATCAGGAAGGTTCGTCATCGAGGAAAGCGAGCGCGCCCGCCTGCGCTTCGGCAAGCGCAGCCTGCGCCATAACGGCGTGCAGTTCGACCAGGCCAAATGCGTGACCGTGCGCGGCAACAGCATGCTGCCGGTACTGCGCGACGGGGCGACGGTCGGGGTAAACACCGGCAAGTGTTCGATCGGTGACATCATCGATGGTGATCTCTACGCCATCAACCACAATGGTCAATTGCGCGTGAAGCAGGTGTATCGGCTGCCCACCGGTATTCGCCTGCGCAGCTTCAATCGCGACGAACACCCTGATGAAGACTACAGCTTTCAGCAGTTGCAGGAGGAGCAGATCAGCTTGCTCGGGCATGTGTTCTGGTGGGGCATGTACGCCCGCTGACCAGGCCTTTTTCAAGAAAACCCGCTTCGGCGGTTTTTTTTCGTCTGGAGAAAAGCCCTACAGCCTGATGAGCAAAAGCACTCATGCGTGTTAGCAAAGTCATGCCTACAGTTAAATGAATAAATGCATTGACTGGATATGCGCTAACGCATAGCTTGTATCTCGAGGCGGACTGAGCCTTTGTTACACAGGCAGCGATGAACAGGCCTCAACAGTCAAGAGGGTTCGCAACTGCGAACGCCGCGTATCCACAACCCATCTGCCGGCCGCTGCCGGTGGCATCACACAGGAGACAGGACAGTGACGAACGAGCAACAAGTGTTACTGGAGATGCCGCTCTGGCTGGTAATCGTCCTGGCATCGCTGGGCGGCCTCAGCGGCGAAATGTGGCGGGCCGACAAGGCGGGCGCCACCGGTTGGTCGCTGCTGCGACGGCTGGCGCTGCGCTCCGGCGCCTGTATCGTCTGCGGAGTTTCGACGGTGATGTTGCTGTATGCCAGCGGCCTGTCGATCTGGGCGGCCAGCGCATTTGGTTGCCTGACTGCGGTAGGTGGAGCCGATGTAGCCATGCGCCTTTATGAGTGCTGGGCGATCAGGCGGCTGGGCTTGCGTGGCACCGCGTCGAGCGATGAATGACCAAGAGGATGTGCGTGCGAAAGTTTGAGCATGGGTAGAACAATGCCTGTCCCGATCAGCCCCCTCAAATGCTAGGGTGTTGCTCAGCCTCTTCCAGGAGTTGCCCATGGACCCGATCACCGTTCTCTCCGCCCGGCTGGGCGAACACCTGCGCCGCTTCAGCGCCCAGGTCACCACCGCCGAATCTTGCACCGGCGGCGGCATCGCCGAAGCCATCACCCGCGTACCTGGCAGCTCCGCCTGGTTCGAGGCAGGCTATGTCACCTACTCCAACGCCCAGAAGACTCGCCAGCTTGGGGTCCCAGAACCGTTGTTCGCCCAAGTCGGTGCAGTCAGCCAGGAGGTGGTCGAAGCCATGGTTCGCGGCGCCCAGGCGGCCAGCGGTGCGCGTTTTGCCGTGGCAGTCAGTGGCGTGGCCGGGCCCGATGGTGGCTCGCCGGCCAAACCGGTCGGTACCGTGTGGCTGGCATGGGCCGATGGCAGTCACGTGAGCAGTGAGCGTCGCCACTTCGACGGCGACCGTGAAGCAGTGCGCCGACAGACGGTGATCGCCGCGTTAGACGGCTTGTTACAGCTTGGTGCCGAGTAAATCGACGACAGGGGTTTGCTCAAACGCTTCCCTGTGGAATAATACTGGCTACTTATACAGGTATTCCGGCCATCAGGGCCAAGTCGAACACGTGAGGATTTCAATGGACGACAACAAGAAGCGCGCCTTGGCTGCGGCCCTGGGTCAGATCGAACGCCAATTCGGCAAAGGCGCGGTCATGCGCATGGGCGATCACGAGCGCACCGGCATTCCAGCCATTTCCACAGGCTCCCTGGGCCTGGACATCGCCCTGGGCATCGGCGGTCTGCCAAAAGGCCGTATCGTCGAGATCTATGGCCCGGAGTCTTCGGGTAAAACCACACTGACCCTGTCGGTCATCGCCGAAGCCCAGAAAAGCGGCGCCACCTGCGCCTTCGTCGACGCCGAGCACGCTCTCGACCCTGAGTACGCCGGCAAACTGGGCGTCAACGTCGACGACCTGCTGGTTTCGCAGCCGGATACCGGCGAGCAGGCGCTGGAAATTACCGACATGCTGGTGCGTTCCAACGCCGTTGACGTAATCATCGTCGACTCCGTGGCCGCCCTGGTGCCCAAGGCAGAAATCGAAGGCGAGATGGGTGACATGCACGTTGGCCTCCAGGCCCGTCTGATGTCCCAGGCGCTGCGAAAGATCACCGGTAACATCAAGAACGCCAACTGCCTGGTCATCTTCATCAACCAGATCCGTATGAAGATCGGTGTGATGTTCGGCAGCCCGGAAACCACCACCGGTGGTAACGCCCTGAAGTTCTACGCCTCGGTGCGCCTGGACATCCGTCGTACTGGTGCAGTCAAGGAAGGTGACGAAGTCGTCGGCAGCGAAACCCGCGTCAAAATCGTCAAGAACAAGGTCTCGCCGCCGTTCCGTCAGGCTGAGTTCCAGATTCTTTACGGTAAGGGTATCTACCGTAACGGCGAAATCATTGACCTGGGCGTTGCTCAAGGGTTGGTCGAGAAGTCGGGTGCCTGGTACGCCTACCAGGGCAACAAGATCGGCCAAGGCAAGGCTAACGCAGCCAAGTACCTGCAAGAAAACCCGGCCATTGGTGCCGAGATCGAGAAGCAGATTCGCGAGAAGCTGCTCAAGGCGGGTGTTGTTGCCGAAGCGGGCAAGGCTGCTGCAGCCGATGCCAAAGCCGACGACGTGGCTGACGCCGACGCCGGTTATTGATAGCTGCTTGGCCGATCATGTCCGTCGTACTCGACACCCCCGTCGCCGTTCGGCGGACAGCCATGGACCTGCTTGCGCGCCGCGAGCATGGTCGCGTCGAGCTGACGCGCAAACTGCGCCAGCGCGGCGCTACGGATGAGCTGATTGAGCCCGCTCTCGATCGGCTCGCCGAAGAAGGGCTGCTCAGTGAGGCCCGCTACCTTGAAAGCTTCATCAGGTACCGTTCCAATGCCGGCTATGGCCCAGCGCGTATTCGCGAGGAGCTGGGCCAGCGTGGCCTGAACCGAGGCGATATTGACCAGGCACTGCGTGACTGTGGTGTGAACTGGGCAGAGCGGCTACAGGATGCCTGGCAGCGCAAATATGCCGGGCTACGTCCGCATGACCCCCGCAGCCGTGCCCAGCAAACCCGGTTTCTCGCTTACCGTGGGTTTCCCTTGGACATGATCGGCCGCCTGCTCAGCGGCCGAGACTTGGACGACTACTGATCTAACAGCCACATCGCAGGCGCACTCAGCTGACCTTCAACGCCTCCCGCGCCCGCTGCGTGGTATGCATCGGCTGTGGCTTTGCCCAGTTCTCCGACAGGTTGATGAAATCCACCAGCTCACGCAGACGCCCTTGATTACGCCCATTGAAGGCAAAGGTCAGGCGGGTCAGATGGTTGTAGTTGCCTACTTCATGCTCTACGCCACTGTCGGCATGTTGATGGTACTTCCCGCTCAGTCGTAAATCGGCAAAGGCTTCCTGAATCTCATGCAGTGCCGCGTCGCTGAGCCGATGGTGCATGCGGATCACAAACTGGTTCTTCAGCCAGCGGCTGGAGTGGTAGTTGCTGTAGAACTGGTTGATTTCCTCCACTGCCTCGTCGGCACTGTGTACCAGGCGCACCAGCTTGAGGTCACTGGGCAGGATGTAGCGGTTTTCTTCCAGTTGCCTGCTGATGAAGTCCAGGCAGTCACGCCAGAAGCTGCCACCTGGTGAGTCCAGCAGGACCACCGGCACCAGTGGGCTCTTGCCAGTCTGAATCAGCGTCAGTACTTCCAGTGCCTCATCGAGCGTGCCGAAACCTCCCGGGCAAAGGACCAGGGCGTCGGCTTCCTTGACGAAGAACAGCTTGCGAATGAAGAAAAAGTGGAAGGGCAGCAGCTTGTCAGTGCCATCCACTGTCGGGTTGGCGTGCTGTTCGAAAGGGAGGGTGATGTTGAAGCCCAGGCTATGATCGCTACCCGCGCCTTCGTGCGCTGCGGCCATGATGCCGCCGCCTGCGCCGGTAATGACCATGAGGTCGGAGCGGGCCAGTGTGGCACCCAGCTCGCGAGCCAAGGCATACATCGGGTGTTCCAGCGGTGTGCGCGCCGAGCCGAAAACAGTGACCTTGCGCCGACCCTTGTAGCGTTGCAGGCTGCGGAAGGAGTGGTCCAGCTCGCGAAGGGCCTGCAAGGTGATCTTGGCACTCCAGCGATCGGTGTCGTCGTGGGCCATGCGCAAGATGGTCAGCATCATGTCACGGTACAGTGGCAGGTTGGGGCTGTCCGGTGCGACCAGTTGCAGTTGTTCATCGAGTTTACTCAGGTCGATACCACTGTCCCTGAAGTGATTGAACAGATACTCATTGGGTTGGTAAGGCATTCAACGTCTCCTTCTGCAGCAAAACCTCTGACCGAGCTGATGGCTGGGCTCGGCCGCGACACTACGTGCGTCGCTGGCTGCTCTGGCTCGAGTGTGCGTCCCGAGCATTGCAGTAGGCCTTCAAGGCCCTGATGCAGGTGCGTAATTCATCTTGTCGTTTTTGTGCGCTTCGCTATCAATCTAGACCCTCGCGCCACTTCATGCAGGCACTATCACCAAGGCCACTCGTCGGCACGCGGCCATTGATGGCAAGGGTTTGGTTAACTGGAGAAGCGAAACGTGTCGATGCAGGAGGTGGCGGTATGCATCGCTTGGTCATCGAGGTAGACCGGCAGCTCTATCAGCAGCTGGAACATGCGGCACAGGTTCATCATGTGAGCCTGGAGGCGGAGTGCCTGCGGCGGTTGGCTGCGTTGGAATGCCAGTCACCTTACCTGCAGGCGCTTCTGGCAGAGATGCGCGCCGAGGAAGAGCCGGGGCGCGCGGAGGATGAGCGGGTCAGTTGATTACTTCTTCTTGTTTCCGGCAGTGCAGCTGGCAGCGTCAAAGGCCTGGTCCATGACCGGTTGATTGGTCTTGTAGACGGTGAAGCGATAGACCATCACGGCGCCTTTTGACATCAGGTTGCGGTAACCGCTGTTCCGGCAGACGCTGTCACCTAGCTGGCTGCGCACCTGCTCTGCGTTTTGCTGCATGCGTGCGGCGTGCTCGGCGCGTACGCTCAGGTGGTTCACCAGTGCCTTGCCTTCAACGGTATAACCCTGGTCGAGGATATCTTCGTTGATGGCTCGCGGGGTGCCGACGCTGCTTTCCTTGGCGACCTTTTCCAGCATCTTGTTCAGCTCGAACTCCTGCTTGGAGGCCGCCTGGGCTGCCAGTGGCAGGGTGAGCAACAGGCTCAGGGTCGGGACGATAAGACGCAGCATGAATCTCTCCTGGTTCGGTGACTGGCGCTTCGACATGCGCAGACGGCTGGTGTTCCATGAAACCCGCAGAATCGCGGGCAGGCTCGCGGCCACCAAAACGCTGATTATAAAGGACCAGCCGGTCCAGCTGCACGGCAAATGACGCCCGCTCTGGTAGACTGGCGCTTTGTTTTCATCGAGTTATCGCAGTGTCCAGTCACAATCTGTCCCGAGGCTTGCCAGCATGAGCCATGCGGTAGCGCGCCTGCGCGCCGAACGGCTGGCCCGCAGCATCAAGCCGTTCATTGCTCGTGGTTCACGTGCCGAACGCTGCCCTGACTGTCGGGTTATCGCCACCCATTGCCTGTGTGCCTGGAAGCCAAAGGTGCACGCCGACTCTGGGGTATGCCTGTTGATGCATGATACCGAGCCATTGAAGCCGACCAACACCGGCTGGCTGATCGCCGACCTCATCGAAGATACCTCTGCCTTCGGCTGGTTGCGAACGTCGGTGGACGAACGCTTGTTGACCTTGCTGGCAGACCCACAGTGGCAGCCCTACATCGTCTTCCCTGGCGAATTCGTCGCCCAGGAGCGGGTGGTCAGCGAGGTCGTGCGTGAGCCGGGCAAACGCCCGCTGTTCATCCTGCTGGATGCCACCTGGACCGAAGCCCGCAAGATGTTCCGCAAGAGCCCTTATCTTGACCGTTTCCCGGTGCTGAGCCTGCAAGCTGAGCAGATGTCGCGCTATCGCCTGCGCCGCTCCAAGCGCGATGATCATTTCTGCACTGCGGAAGTTGCTGCCATGTGCCTGGACCTTGCGGGTGACGACCAAGCCTCCCAAGCCCTGGATGCGTATCTGGATGTGTTCAGCCTGCACTACCTCAGTGGCAAGCGTCGCCTGCCTCTGGACGAGCAGGACGCTACCCACCAGCGTTTGCATACCTTCCTATAGTCCAAGGGGCACAAGCCCCACTTTGGTTCATAATGACGGGGCTGGCGGCCAGGATGAAGCGAGGCGGCAGGGCGAGTGGTTTGACCTGCCCGGCCGTGCTCGGCACCTTGGCGCCGATTCCCCGCCGGGCGCTATTCCTCCGCCGCTGCGCCTGGCACAGAACAGGATCCTTAGATCGATGGCCATGTACGAAATCCTGATTGCCGATGACCACCCGCTGTTTCGTAGCGCTCTGCGCCAGGCCGTCACCCTCGGCCTGGGCGCGGATGTGCGCCTGGTCGAGGTGGCGAGCATCGCCGAGCTGGAAAGCCGGCTGAGCGAAAAAGCCGACTGGGACCTGGTCCTGCTGGACCTGAACATGCCGGGTGCCTATGGTTTCTCCGGGCTGGTCCTGCTGCGTGGCCAGTACCCTCAGATCCCGGTGGTGATGGTCTCGGCCCAGGAAGAGGCTGCCGTTGTAGTCAAGTCTCGCGAGTTTGGAGCCAGTGGTTTCATTCCAAAGTCCAGTGGGCTGGAAGTGATTCAGGATGCAGTGAGGAAGGTGCTCGATGGCGACGTCTGGTGGCCGCCTCAGGCATTTGAAAGGGTCGATGTCTCGGCCGAGGCCAAAGCCGCCAGCGAAGGCCTAGCCAGCCTCACGCCACAGCAGTTTCGCGTGCTGACCATGGTCTGTGAGGGCTTGCTGAACAAACAGATCGCCTATGAGCTGAATGTGTCGGAAGCGACCATCAAGGCCCATGTGACGGCCATTTTCCGCAAGCTGGGTGTACGCACTCGGACCCAGGCGGCCTTGTTGCTGCAACAACTTGAATCCGTTGCGAGCAGCTAAATGCTTGCCGCTTCACGCTTTTTTGACTCATTTTGAACTAGTCTGCTGGCCTTTCATCGGTGAAGTGACGCACATGTCGCCATTCAAAGGCCAGACCGGCCTCAAACGTATCTTCAACGCCGCCGGCTATTCGCTGGACGGCCTGCGCGCCGCCTTCAAGGGCGAGGCTGCTTTCCGTCAACTGGTACTGCTCAATGTGCTGCTCATCCCGATTGCCTTTTGGCTGCCGGTAAGCCGCGCGGAGCGGGCCATCATGATCGCCGTGTGCCTGCTCGGGCTGATCGTCGAACTGTTCAACTCGGCGGTGGAGGCGGCCATCGACCGCATTTCGCTGGAGCGCCATCCGCTTTCGAAAAACGCCAAAGATATGGGCAGTGCTGCGCAATTCGTAGCACTGACCATGGTGGCGTTGGTCTGGGGCGTTATCCTGCTCTAAGCGATCGGTGGCAAGACGATCTCGTCACTGCGCGTAAACCCTGCGGTGAAGTTGCGGCACAACTCGAGAAACTCGCGCATGGCCGAGGTCTGGTATTTCTGTTTGTGCCAGATGAAGTAGAACTGGCGCATCAGGTCCAGCTCCGGGGTTTCGACCGGCACCAGGCTGCCACGCCTGAAGGCGTCGCGCAGGGCCAGGCGCGATATGCAGCCAATGCCCAGGCCTGATTCCACGGCACGCTTGATCGCTTCGGTATGCTCCAGCTCCAGGCGTATGTTCAGGTTGGCGCGATGATGCCGCATGGCCTGATCGAATGTCAGGCGGGTGCCGGAGCCTTGTTCGCGAAGAATCCAGGCTTCCTGGGACAGGCTTTCGATATCTGCGCGGCCCACCTTGGCCAGCGGGTGTTGCGGCGCGCAGAACACTACCAGTTCGTCCTCAACCCAAGGCTGTACCTCCAGGTCCGGATGGTTGCAGTCGCCTTCGATCAGACCCAGATCAATTTCGTATTGTGCAACCTGGTGCACGATATGGGCTGTGTTCTGCACGTGCAGCTTGACCTGGCTTTCCGGGTGTACCTGCATGAAGCTACCGATCAGCAAGGTGGCCAGGTAGTTGCCAATGGTCAGTGTGGCGCCGACTGCCAGTGAGCCAAAACCGGACTTGCCGTTGAGCAGGTCTTCGATCTCCTTGGCCTGGTCGAGCAGCGCAACCGCTTGCGGCAGCAGCTGATGCCCCAAGGCGTTGAGGGCCAGGCGTTTGCCTGCACGGTCGAACAACTGGCAGCTCGATTGCCGCTCCAGTTCAGTGATGGACGTGCTGGCAGCCGACTGCGAAAGGGCCAGCACACTGGCGGCTCGAGAGACGCTCTGGTGCTGGGCCACGGCGACGAATACCTGTAGCTGACGAAGTGTGAATCGCATATCTATATAACCGATAACACATATCTTGATAATTCAGTTAACAGATATTGTCGCTGCCCCTAAACTATCGCGCAACTGTGCGCTGTGCGCGCTGCGTTTTCTTCAGGAGCCCCATCGATGAGCAACATGAACCACGAACGTGTCCTCAGTGTGCATCACTGGAACGACACCCTGTTCAGCTTCAAGTGCACCCGCGACCCGGGCCTGCGCTTCGAGAACGGTCAGTTCGTGATGATCGGCCTGCAGCAGGACAGCGGCCGTCCGCTCATGCGCGCCTACTCCATCGCTTCGCCCAACTGGGAAGAGCACCTGGAATTCTTCAGCATCAAGGTGCCTGACGGCCCGCTGACCTCCCAGCTGCAGCACCTGAAGGAAGGCGACGAGATCATCATCAGCAAGAAGCCTACCGGTACGCTGGTCCTCGACGACCTGAACCCGGGCAAGCACCTGTACCTGCTGAGCACCGGCACTGGCCTGGCGCCGTTCATGAGCGTCATTCAGGACCCGGAAACCTACGAGCGCTTCGAGAAAGTGATCCTGGTGCACGGTGTGCGCTACGTGAACGAAGTGGCCTATCGCGAGTTCATCACCGAACACCTGCCACAGAACGAGTTCTTTGGTGAGGCGGTGCGTGACAAGCTGATCTACTACCCGACCGTTACCCGCGAGCCGTTCGAAAACCAGGGCCGACTGACCGACCTGATGCGCAGCGGCAAGCTGTTCAGCGACATCGGCCTGCCACCGATCAACCCGCAGGACGACCGCGCCATGATCTGTGGTAGCCCGAGCATGCTCGACGAGACCAGCGAAGTTCTCGACAGCTTCGGCCTGAAGATCTCCCCGCGCATGCGTGAGCCGGGTGACTACCTGATCGAGCGTGCCTTCGTCGAGAAGTAATCGACCGGGCAATGAAAGCGCAGGCTTGGCCTGATGCCAGTCAGTTAAGCGTTTTGGGGCCGCGTAGCAGCCCTGACAACGCTAACTGACTGGTATCAAGGTATGGCCTGCGTTTTTTATACCTGTGCGACTGAGGTTGCCAGTGCTTTCAGTTTTCCGGCACGACCTCAAGCACGCGAATTACATCCGGCTGCGGGTAGTGCCACCTGACCTGCACATCCCAGAACTTCACCCCATACACCCGCTCCGGCGGCGGCACCTGATAGGCCGGTCGTGGGTCCTGTGCCAGGCACTGTTCGATAAGCTCCACCAGTGGTTCGCCCAGGCGCAGGGCGTGTTCGCGGGCCTGGGGCAGGGCGATATCGCCCCAGTGCACGGCAATCGCGGCAGGCGCGTCGCTGGCCATCAGGTTGCTCGCCCCGGCGATGCTGTCGGCATAGGGAACATACGGCTTGATATCCAGCACCGGCGTGCCATCGAGCAGATCGATGCCGGACAGCAGCAGCCGACCCGGCTCCACAGCCTCCAGGCGTACCACCGACTGGCCGATGCCATTGGGCCGATGGGTCGCTCGCGTAGCGAACACGCCCATGCTTTTGTTGCCGCCCAAGCGTGGTGGGCGCACTTTAAGGCGTGGCTTGTCTTCCAGGGCCTGATGGAACAGGAACAACAGCCACACATGGCTGACCTGCTCCAGGCCCGCCACGGCCTCGCCTTGGTCGAACGGCGGCAGCAACTCAAGTACTCCGCGTGCAGCCGGCGCCAGCTGTGGCTGCCGCGGGATTGCGAACTTCTCCTTGAAACAGGAGCGCACGATGCCGACAGGCGAAACCGTATGTTGCATGGCGAGTCAGCCGCGCACGCGCAGGGTCAGGCCCTTGAGGAAGTTGCGCAGCAACTGGTCGCCGCAAGGCCGATAGTTCTCATGGCCCACCTTGCGGAACAGCGCGCTGAGTTCGGGCTTGGAAACCGGGAAATTGACCGACTTGAGGATCACATGCAGGTCGTCTTCCTTGAGCTCAAAGGCTACGCGCAGCTTCTTGAGGATGGTGTTGTTGGTCACCGGCAGCTCTACAGGCTGTGGCGGACGGCTATCGTCCTTGCCGCGGCGGTGGAAGACCAGGCCGTCGAGAAAGTGCGCCATGACCCGCTCGGGGCAGCGCACAAAACCGGGCTCGTCCTCTTTCTTCAGGTAGGTGGCGAGCACCACCGGATTAACCTCCAGGCCCGAGAGTGCGATGATCTCGGCCATCTTGGCGTCGTTCACCTTGAGCATGTAGCGCAGGCTGCGCAGTACATCGTTGTGGTTCATTGCTGCAAAATCCTGTTCAGATGCCACGCCTGGGCGTGGCGCATCGCTTAGAAACGTTCAGTGCCGGCCAGGTAACGCCAGTTGCCCACAGGCAGCTTGCCCATGGATACACCGCCCAGGCGAATACGGCGCATGCTGAGTATTTCCAGGCGCAGGTAGGCGCAGATCTCGGAGATCTGCCCGGGTTGTGGGTTCTTCAGGGCCAGGCGCAGGTGGGTCTCGTTTTGCCAGCTGGCCTTGGCCTTGGGCAGTTCCCGATCATTGCGCGTCGCGCCGCGCGCCAGGCGCTCCAGCGCCTGTGGCGTGGTCTCGCCGCGCACTTCAATGATGTATTCCTGTTCCAGGCGACGCAGGTCGGCCTCGATCTTGCGGGTAACCTTCCAATCCTGGGTGAACACCTGCAGGCCACTGGCACCGCGCTCCAGGGGCGCCGAACAGGTCAGCCGGGTGAAGTGCCCGTGCAGCGGCCGCACGCCTTCGCGATGTGCTTCGCTGAGGCTGGCCATGTTCATGCTGGCGCGGGCCGTATCGATATCGACACCCGCAGGCTGGTTGAGCAGCAGGGTAACCGGGTCAAGCGCCTCGGCATTGGCGCCCGGCAACAGCTCGACAGCCTGGTGTTCGACCTTGAACTGAGGCTGCTCGACTACAACGCCATCGACCGTGACCCAGCCTCCTTCGATATACAGCTCTGCCTCTCGGCGTGAGCAGCCGAGCTGCTCGATGAGGCGTTTGGACAGGCGGACGGGTTCGGACATGGCAGGCAATTCGCAAGGCAGGGAAAGTCTTACATTGTACCTGCCCATTCGCGGTTGATGACGGGAATCTGTGCCGAATGCACCATTTCGGAAGTATTGCACGGCATCCTGCGACAAAGTCCTAGGACGCTGTACGAATCAGCTTCATATGAAGCAATGGATAGGGCTGCCCCAGGCCATCTGTTTCGGAGCGCCCGATCACTTCGAAGCCCTCGTGCAGGTAGAAGCCCAAGGCTTGGGGGTTCTGTTCGTTGACATCCAGGCATTGCGCGTTCAGTTCGCTGATGGCATAGCGCAGCAAGCGCCTGCCCACGCCTCGGCCACGGTATTGGGGTGCTACGAACAGCATGTCCACACGCCCATTGGCGACACCGGCAAAGCCGCAGATGCGCTGACGGTCCTTGCAGCAGACCAGCATGACGGCGTCCAGGTACTTGCGTAGCACATGGTCGCGCAGCAGCAGGATATAAGCGTCAGGCAGAAAGTCGTGGGTTGCGCGCACCGAGTTTTCCCAGACCTGAACCAGTTCCGGGTAATCACACAGGTGGGGTGTTTGCAGCGTCAATGCCGAATGCATGCCGGTGTTCCTCGGTGGTCATTGAGGAAACCATAGATGCAAAAAGCCCCGCCAGTGGTTATTCCCCCCACCAGAGAATACATAGTTAGGTCTTTTTCAGGTTACTGCTACTCACATACCCCTCTCTGAGGGGTATTTTTTGACCTGTAAATGTGAAAGCCATACCTTAATTTAGCATGGGATGTAGGCGAGAATCGGTCCTATTTCATAGGGCGAGGGCATAGTCCATCCCACCGCGGAGTGGGTTCTTGACAGCGTGAGTGATCGTGCTTTGATATTTCAAATTGTTGCCTTGCCTGCATGCGTCTTCTATAACTTCAAAACCCTTGGTATCCCGTAACATCAATGGATGGAGCAGCCCTATGCCTACCAGCTACTACTTGGCGTGCCTTGAAACGTGCCGCTATGTCTGGATCGGCACGCTTGACCACACGAGATCCACAGCGGGTGTCGACACAGGCCTTGTATCCAGCTTTTGCCTGGCACATCGCGGCAGGCCGCTTCTCGTAGTCAGCGAAACCCATCAAATCGTTGGAGAGGGTAATGAATGGATGCTTTGACCCGCTCAATGCAAACACTGGGCCGGCCTTGTGTTTGTGTCCGTTAAGGCACGCGTCTATACGGATGCCACGGGTGTTCACACCGAGCTTCCAGTTCTGCTGACGACTGCTGGGGTTCTAGAATCTTTGCTCGACTACTGCCTTTACCGCGTCCATGATCGAAGCCTCGCATGGATGATGAAAGTGACCCGTGCAGTACGAATGTTCCTTGAGTATTTGCAGAGCAACCCGGCAGAGCGCGATTCCTTCCGTCTCTTCCAAACCTTCGCACAGCGGTTGTACACCGGAACTTTCAACCGAGAGACAGGCTTGGACCCAAGTGGGTTGTGCTGGGCACCACGCTCACCACAGGATGCTTCGCACATCATCACTCATCTCTCGGACTTCTTTGACTGGCTAGGCGAGATACGCCCAGAAGCCGCTAAGATGAATCCGCACTACTCGGGCGGAGCTTTCGACCGGCAGGTAGACGAGGCAGCCTACCAATACCGTCGCAGCAAGGCCTTCCTTGGACATACCTGGGCAGCTAACGCCACCCCCGCAGAGACGGGGCGCTCGATCCGAAGTCAACGCTTACCCAAGGTCGAGAGAGAGGAGCCTCCGGCCTTTCCAGAAGAGCGTTTTGAGGAGTTTCTATTCAGAGGGTTCCGTGTAGCAGGGCGTCAAGACTACCGAGGCATGCTAATCACGCTACTTCTGCATGGTGCTGGATTCCGAGAGTCGGAGCCTTTCCACCTCTACATCCAGGACGTGTTTCCTGACCCCAGTCATCCCAATCAGGCTAAAGTTCTAATTCACCATCCGAGCCATGGCTATGCACCTACCGATTGGCGGGACGAGCGTGATCAACCGTGCAAAGGCAACCGGGCGCAATACCTCGCCCAGCAGTTCGGTCTCGCCCCGCGCACCGACCTGATGAACCGGCACCATGCCGGCTGGAAGGGGGGTACCCATGATGCTGCGTACTACAAGCTGGCGTACTGGTTCTTGCCAGAGTATGGCGAATTGTTCCTGCACCTGTGGCATCACTACTTGGAGCAAGTGGCACGCATCGAACGTGATCATCCCTTTGCCTTCATCAACCTGAATCGCGCCCCTCTTGGCGCTATGTACACACTAACGCAGTACAACAAGGCCCATGCAGCCGCTTGCGAGCGAATCGGGCTGACGGTGAGCAAGACGCAGGGTACTACGCCACACGGTCACCGCCACGCTTATGGCCGTCGCTTACTCAATGCCGGCATCGACAAACTGCTTATCCGCCGCTTCATGCACCACGCTTCCCTAGAGAGCCAAGAAGTCTATACGCAGGCCAATAGCCGAGAGGCAATGGCAGAACTAAGAGCTGCTGCCCAGCGGCTGCGGGAAAGATACCCCAGCGTACCCGTCGCAACCGGCCAACTGCTGTCCGGCCTCGAACTCAATGAATGAGAAACTTTTATGGCTGAGAAGGAAACAAAGCCGACGTCCAAGAACTTGTCCCTTCCATCCCAGGCGAAAGGGGTAAAGCGTGAGACAGACACGACCCTGGGTTGGGTCGCACGTGAATACCCACAACTCGCTGCTTGGCGTACCTTGGCAGTGGAGTGGCTGAAGGGCGAAACACACGGCGTATCTGACCGGCTTTACGCGTTAGTAGCTTTCTTAGAACGATACCTTATCCAGCAAGGCCTCCCGCTCGACCCGGCGGAGCTTTTAACGCGCAACACTGTCTTACCTGACTTCTATCAGACGGGTTGTCCCGATTCGGCATATGGCATCAAGTGCAACAACCGTATCCACTCTTTCTTGAACTTCGTGCTTTTACGAGAGTTCAGTGAATTTACGGATGGCGGCCAGCCAGTGGTCTCGCCGGCCTTTCGCAACCCAGTGCCCCGGATGTCAAACAGTGGTCTTCCCCGCCGCGAAGAGAGCGTGCATTCGCCACTGCCCTACGGCTACATTGACGAACTGCGGCAAATGCTGGCGACGGGGCCGAATTTCTGCGATTGGCAGTGGGCACAGAGTGCGCTGGGAGGGAAAATCGGCCAGGCCGGCGCCTCTGGACCTGACTGGTTCGAGGTTAGCGAAAAACAGATTGACCGCAACGACCCAGACTGCCTGTGGCGTGAGCGAAAGATGGTGAATCCTTACTATCGGGGGGGTGCGGTACTGGAAATGTGGAGTCCAATCCGTTGGGTTGCTCTGCTCGTGAAGCTCATCATACCGCTGCGCACGATTCAGGTTCGTATGCTCGACTCAGGCGAGGCTGACACCTGGCGTTACGAGGGCGGTGATTGGAAATTAAACCCGAGCAGGCTCGCTCAGGGCAGCGAGCGGCACACCCTGCGACAGGGAGTCTTCCGCCGCAATACCTCGCCCGCAGACGGCGGTTCCGATTCGACCATGCTCTACATCAACACCAACAAAACTGCGGACATCGCCAAGTCGGGGCCTGAAAAAGGTTACGTCCTGCCCTGGCTCTCCGGTGGGCCAGTTTATCAGGATGTCTTTTACTGGCTGGAGAAACTGCGCAATTGGCAGGAGAAATACAACCCCATCTCGCAGCGCACGCGGTGGTCGGAGCTGGATGGTCGTCACATTGACGCGAAGAGTGACTTGCAACTTGCGAGTTTTCCGGACGCTTGCTTCTTGTTCCGAATGCCGGAGGCCGTTGAGGGTGATCGCCATCTACCCCTTACGGAGAAAACTATGATCACGGCTTGGTCTCGCCTGCTTACAGCACTTGAACTGCGACTCGCGGACCGAGGAGAAACCCATAGCAACGGCGCACCGATTCGTTTCCTTCCAATTTCGGAGGGACAGCCATACCGCGCGACTACCCTGTTTCCTCTGCATAGCTTGCGCGTCTCCCTCATCACTGCCTTGGCGCTCGAAGGCCAAGTACCGTTCCCTGTTCTACAAAAACTCGTCGGCCACAGCCGCCTGTTAATGACGCTTTATTACACCAAGCCGGGCGCAACGCACATTCGCGATGTGCTCCTAGGGGCGGCGGAGCGGCTGGAGGTAAACAAGGTGTCCAGCATCCAGAACTTCCTGCTGGACACCGAGCATGAGGAGTTGTTGCAAAGCGCCATCTGCAACAGCCCGGCTAGCCTCGCCGCAGCTATCCCTTTGCATCCAGCTGCGCGGAACCCAACAGGTTGGATGCCTATGCACCACGGGTTGTGTCTGGTTGGCGGCAATACCAGTGATGTTGAGGGCAACAATGCAGTGGGGGGGTGCTACAACGGCGGTTCGATAATCATTAAGAGTTCATGGTCAAGTCAGAGAAACGGTCCCGTGCCTGGTGGCAGTCGCAATTGCGTGCGCTGTCGCTGGTTCGTCACGGAGCCGCACTACCTTCCCGCGCTGGTCGCCCACTTCAACAATCTCGCCTATCACTTCGACGAAGCGCGCAATGATTGCCTTCAACGCGAAAAAGATTTGCAGGATATGAAGAAGCATAGGGTGGATGCGGAGGAGACTGGTCAGCCATTCACCCGGCTAAACACATATCGGCAAGCCGAGCGAGTCTGGGAAGCCTCAATGAAACGCTTCAGCGACCTGGCAGAAGACTTGGTGGCCTGCTGGCGACTCATCGAACGCTGCAAAGCAGTCCTCAATGCGTCGCATGCCAATGGCAAGCAGCTAATTGCTACAGGCACGATGGGAGACGTGCAAATAGCCTTCGAGGAAACGGAATCGGAGTTGCTCCAATTGGCCGGCGTTTGTGAAAACGTCGAGATCTATCCTGACTTGCAGCCAGGCAAGGCGGTATTTCGTCGCAGCCAGTTGCTGGATGCTGTGCTGTACGGTGACGATCAACCGCCCGTATTTATGCTGATGACAGAGCAGGAGCAATTGTTAACAGGCAACGTTTTCATGAGACACCTTGCCCAGCAAATGAACCCAGAAAATCCTGCACTGGGCCGCCGCGAGGTGATTCGACTGATAGATGCGGGAGAACGCTTGAGCCAGTATTTCGGTAAGGATCTGTTCTCATGGTTGCCTCAGAACGAAAACGTGCACACGCTTCCCGTTAGTCCGTATACCCAACTGCGAGATGAGGAACGGTATGACTGACATTAATCCCGATTTGGTGTTGGAAGCTTTGCTAGCCAAGGGTGGACGCTCGAACCGTCGGGAAAACCTGGCAAAAATACATGAGTTGTGTCGAAAGCAGCGTGAATCCGGTTCACAAGACTTCTCCCTGTCGGCCATTGGTCGCTTGGTTGAAGCCGCAGGCATTATGAAAGGGCGCGCACTCTACAACGCACCCTCTGCCGACTATCGGTCTCTTATCGGAGCCTGGGCTACCTACACCGGACCTGCGGCTCCCAAAACTACGAAAACCATGGCCAGTCACGAGTATCTCCTACGCATTGAGGATCCGGCCATTCGCTCCATCATGCAAGCCATCATTGCCGAGCGGGACAAGCTCAAAGCGCAGCTCAACCTTTTGAAGGCCAACACACAAGTGACTGTGGATCGGCGACCACTTGGTGCAACTATTGCGGCTGCTCCTGGAACGCCGCCAGTCGCGGTGCTCGCCCTGTCCGCACAACTGACCCAATCTGAGCGCGAAGCCTTACAAAAAGCAATATCGCTCGACTACTTGGAGGAGCGTGGGTTGAAGGAGGGAAGCCATGGCGAAATCGTGAACGAGCGTGGCCGGGCAATATTCGAGGTAGGATTTGCGCGTGCGATTCGTAAGATACTAGGCGACTGATACCGTACAAGTAGTTGCACGGACTGACCATCCATTTGCATTTCATCTTGTCAGGGTAATTGATTTCACGTATCGACATCAGACTCACCCATCGCCTAACATCAAAATGGAAATACAGCCAAGGAAAGCAATATGAGCACAAGCGCGATCAGCCACCTAGTTGTCGTTCCCAGTAATTCCAATGAAAGAAGGACGACATTTTTTCAAGGCTATTCGGAATTTTGGTATCCAGATTTCATTAAAATTCTAAGGTGTTTGGTTTTTTTTCCGCATGATGCGTCTGACATATACCTCTCTGGCGAAAATTTTGTCAAAGCAAGATCTATTGGAGCTTGCTTACAGGTGGATTTCCTTAGGGGGGATTTACTAAAAAAATACTTAGATTTTAGCTACAGTCCATTGACTGTTTTATGGAGTACCGATGAGACAGTCGATTGTGTTGAAGATGCTCTTTCAAAACTTCCATCAAAGCCGCTACATATTACTGCCGCCAATAAAGAAGGAGTAATATCAATAAGTGAGTTAAGCGAAGAGATTGTTAATAAATTAATTGACGGTCTTTTTCTACGTGCGGCATCTGCTGATTCAGATCTTAAAAAGTTCAGGTCATTTTTGGAGTCAAAAGGAATTAAGAAACGAGCGAATGCCGGCCCGCACCTAGACGCCAAAGGACACAACTGCACCGAGGCACTCATTGAGGTGCTTGTAAATTATGGCGCACAAATCAAAGTCACAGGGATAAAGCCGTCTGGCAGCACTACAGAACACATCTCCGGAATGTTGCACTTGATGAGTGAAATAGATTCTCTTCGCTCAGATGAGGTTGTAGAGTCTCCATTTCGAAAAAATGATGCAATTGTTCATTGCCCATCTGTCTACACTTATCTTTACCGTGCGGAGGGAAAACAGTGGCGCGACTTAAATAGGCATTTAACCAACCCAAAGCGAAATTTCCTCAAAGCGACCTTGATTCGGGGCAAAGGATATGGGAATTCTTCACTAGCCATTTCTAAAGAGGATGTCTTCAACCCCTACGACGACAAGATACTTAGCCCGCTATTACGAGATCGTCAAATCGAATTGGCGATATTCACTACCACTATCTCCATAGTCGCATCTAATCAGTTTGTACCCGCATTAAGACTTCCAAACTCAGTCATGCTGCACCACGATAAGTTGAAACAAATAGGGCAGACTATTAATTCTAATTCGAGGCAGTGGCACGAAAAATTAAGTGGGAAATTCTTCGAGTACAGCGAACTAATCAAAACGGACATCGGTGAATTACTACTTTCCGGAATATTCAATAACCGAGAAAAAATTTTAGCAGTTTGTGATTTCCCTATTGAATGGATCTCAATTGATCTATTACCAGTTATGTTCAGGCATGAGCTATCTCGCATCCCCACCACACCAGGAAACGTTACAAGTAATGTTCTGTTATCCGTCCCCAAGCGTGCTTATGGATTTAGCGCACTGTGTGACATCCTCATAATCCGCTCTTTTGATGAAAATGACAAAATAAGAGACCACTTATCAAGAGTTGTAGAATGGGGGCAAAATGAAGGGCGGCTCCAAGGCCTTAGAGTTCAGCTGGTAGATGTAGCATCAAAAGAGGAAATAATCGAAGTATTGAGATCATTCAAGGGGATTATGGTAGTCTTTGATTGCCATGGAGGGCATGGTGGGGAAAAGGACTCAGCCTGGCTACATATTGGGGATGAGAAAGTAGATGTTTGGCACCTATACCAATCCACTAGAGTTCCACCAATAGTCGTATTAGCTGCTTGTAGCACGCATCCAGTAGATGGCTCGCACGCGTCGGTAGCAAATGGTTTTCTGGAGTCAGGGGCATGCAGCGTTCTAAGTACATTCGCACCTATTAACTCAGATCACGCTGCGACATTTGTGATACGACTGTTAACTCGAATAGCTGTATATTTACCCATAGCATTGAAATCACGGCCATACACTTGGCGCGAGATAATATCCGGCCTTTTTAAAATGTCCTACACCAGAGATGTTTTGACATACCTGCGTGACGAAAAAAAGCTATTAAGCCAGAATCAATATGCCGCAATACATATAAAGACAAATATACTGGTAAATTCACTTGAAGACAGAGGGTGGTTCGATAAGTTCAAGCTCTTAATTGGTGAAGAGCTGAGAATAGACATGCAAGCAGTCAATGAGTTATTTTTACAGAATTTCCAATTCGTCGAGACAATGCTCATGGCCCAACTAGGGCGTCCCGAAAATATTGTTATTATCGCGGACTGAGCCACTAGATATTCGATCATACGTATTATATTATCATAGTCTTTAAAGGCTCGAGAATGGTAGATATAAAATTTTGTGTATTTTGTGGCAAGCCGCCTCAATCGAAAAACAAAGAGCATATTTTGCCTCAATGGTTATTAAAGTTAACCGGTGACCCTAATAGGGTTGTTAGCATGGGGTATAACCACAAAAGGAAAACAGATATCTCTTTTAGTTGGAAATCATTGGTGACTCCAGCCTGTGAGGAATGCAACACCGAATATTCGTGTCTAGAAGGTGAAGTGCGTCCAATTGTAGAAGCACTTCTTGAGCGTGCCCCCCTAACAGTCGACAACTACAGCACGCTATTGGATTGGCTTGATAAAGTTCGAGTAGGCTTGTGGTTAAACTACCATCTTTTGATGGGTAACCCGACTGGTATCAAGCCTTCTTTCTACATTAATTCCCGCCTACGTAAAAAAGATCGTTTTGTCGCAATTTACCCTACTCAAGAGAAAAATATTGGCTTAAACGCACATGGTGTAGAAACGCTGTCATTTCACGGCGCTCCATCAGCTTTCGGCTTAAGAATTAATAATATCTTCTTAATAAATTGCTCAAGCGATTATATTTTTTCAGGACGTTGTGGTTTTCCGTATCCCGTCAGCATGCAACTGCATCTAGATGGTGAGAGTTCAGGCCATTTGCAGGTTGATAATTTTAAATCTACCGGAAAAATTAAATCACCTATATTTAACTTTAAGCTTCACAAACCCTCGGTATTACTTTTCCAACCCATAATGCAGAGCGTCATAAGTGAGATAGACCAAAGCATTACTTTTTTAGGCGGCAATCCAGCTGTCGACCCATACCTGCTCGCGAGTACAAAGCAGGGAATGCAACCCGGGGTGGGAAAAATTTATCGTCAGTTCAAAGACCATGTTTCGAGATTGGACGATGAGAACGCGAAAGTCGAGTTTGACACTATTACGGGTTCCGAATGCAGGCCAGCAGGGCAGTTGGTCTCACAAGTATATGAGCTCCAGACGTTTTTGCAGGGCGCTTACACCCCATTAACCGAAAGTTTAGAGGTTCGTAAACACTGGAATCAACGGCAAAAACTAATGAAGCAACTAAACAGGTCGATAACAAAAAGTTATATTAATGCTTCCAGTCCTAAAAATTGATTCAGCTAGGGGTGGACTATGAGTAATCCTGGACTGTTGCAGGACATAATGAAGGTATCGAGATTGAGGTATTGAGGCGGCGTTCCTGCACGATTCGCCCAATAAGAAAAGCGCCGGCTTTGTCACCGGCGCTCAGGCATTGCGATGCATTGCGATGTATTCGTGCATAGCAACGCCACAATACGCAAAGCCTTTAGCCACTGGGCTTTGCGGAGTCCTCCTAGGTACTATGTATCATTAGGGTAGAAGTCGCGAGGGCGGGGCTCCTTCTACGTGCGCAGCCTCAAACAGGCTCGGCCCACATGTCGTACTCGTCGGCATCGACCACCCGGCAACGGACCTTGTCGCCCGGCTTGAAGCCATGGTCGCCATCGATGAACACGCTGCCATCGATCTCAGGTGCATCGAAGAAGCTGCGGCCGACCGAGCCTTGCTCTTCGACTTCGTCGATCAGCACTTCGATTTCCTTGCCGATGCGCAATTGCAGGCGTGCGCTGCTGATGGCCTGCTGGTGGGCCATGAAGCGATCCCAGCGCTCTTGCTTGACGTCATCCGGCACTTCTTCCAGGCCCAGGTCGTTGGCAGGCGCACCTTCGACCGGCGAGTACTGGAAGCAGCCGACGCGGTCGAGCTGGGCTTCGGTCAGCCAATCCAGCAGGTACTGGAAGTCTTCTTCGGTCTCGCCCGGGAAGCCGACGATGAAGGTCGAGCGGATCACCAGTTCCGGGCACTGCTCGCGCCAGTTCTTGATGCGCGCCAGGGTGCGGTCTTCGAAGGCAGGGCGCTTCATCGACTTGAGCACTTTCGGGCTGGCGTGCTGGAACGGGATGTCCAGGTACGGCAGGATCTTGCCGGCGGCCATCAGCGGGATCACGTCGTCGACGTTCGGGTACGGGTAGACGTAGTGCAGCCGCACCCAGGCGCCCAGGCTGCTCAGCGCTTCGCACAGCTCGAGCATGCGGGTCTTGACCGGGCGGCCGTTCCAGAAATCGGTCTTGTACTTGACGTCCACGCCGTAGGCGCTGGTGTCCTGGGAAATCACCAGGATCTCCTTGACGCCGGCCTTGACCAGGCGTTCGGCTTCGCTCAGCACTTCGCCGACCGGGCGGCTGACCAGCTTGCCGCGCATCGACGGGATGATGCAGAAGCTGCAGCTATGGTTGCAGCCTTCGGAGATCTTCAGGTATGCGTAGTGGCGCGGGGTCAGCTTGACGCCCTGCGGCGGTACCAGGTCGATCAGCGGGTTGTGGTCCTGGCGTGGCGGTACCACTTCGTGCACGGCATTGACTACCTGCTCGTACTGCTGCGGGCCAGTGACCGACAGCACGCTCGGGTGCACGTCACGGATGCTGCCTTCCTCGACACCCATGCAGCCGGTGACGATGACCTTGCCGTTTTCCTTGATCGCTTCGCCGATCACTTCCAGCGACTCGGCCTTGGCGCTGTCGATGAAGCCGCAGGTGTTGACCACCACTACGTCGGCATCCTCGTAGGTGGGCACGACTTCATAACCTTCCATACGCAACTGGGTCAGAATGCGCTCGGAATCTACCAGGGCTTTTGGGCAACCCAGGCTGACGAACCCTACCTTGGGGGTGGCGGGAGTGGTGGACATGACTAACCTCGGTATTGAATACAGGTCGCCCGGCCGGAAACGGCGGCGATCCTGACGGGCGCTTCTGGGCGCCTCTGATCAAAAAGTGCGCAATTCTAGCGAGCGCAAGGTCGCTTGACCAGCACAAATGCGACGAACGCTGCGCTATGCTTCGCGCCGTTGCGTCGGGGCATGTGCAATCCCCTGGCGCGAGGCAGAATTCTACCGGTCTAGATGGCCGTTTGCGGGAGTGGTCGATGGTTCAGGCAAGCAGTCACGCCGAGGGCGGGCAGGGGGCGACGCGGTCGCTGAGCCTGTTGGTGGCAGCTGTTGGGGTGGTCTACGGCGATATCGGTACCAGCCCGTTGTATACCCTCAAGGAAGTCTTCACCGGCGGTTACGGGGTGCCGGTCAATCATGATGGTGTGCTGGGGATCCTGTCGCTGATCCTCTGGTCGCTGCTGTGGGTGGTGTCGTTCAAGTACGTGATGTTCATCCTGCGCGCCGACAACCAGGGTGAGGGCGGTACCATGGCCCTGACCGCGCTGGCGCGGCGGGCCACGGCGGCCTACCCGCGCCTGCGCACGCTGATGGTCATCTGTGGCCTGATCGGCGCCTCGCTGTTCTACGGCGACAGCATGATCACCCCGGCGGTGTCGGTGCTGTCGGCAGTAGAGGGCATGGGCCTGGCATTCGACGGTATCGACCATTGGGTGGTGCCGATTTCGCTGGTGGTGCTGGTGGCGCTGTTCCTGGTGCAAAAGCATGGCACCGAGAAGATCGGCAAGCTGTTCGGCCCGATCATGGTCACCTGGTTCGTGGTGCTGGCGGCGCTGGGGGTGCATGGCATCTCGCAGAGCCCCGAGGTGCTCAAGGCGTTCAACCCGGGCTGGGCGGTGAACTTCTTCATCGTGCACCCGGGCATGGGTGTGGCCATTCTCGGTGCTGTGGTGCTGGCCCTGACCGGTGCCGAGGCGCTGTACGCCGACATGGGCCATTTCGGTCGCAAGCCGATTGCCCGTGCCTGGTTCGCCCTGGTGCTGCCAGCATTGGTGCTCAACTATTTCGGCCAGGGCGCGATGCTGCTGCAAAACCCTGACGCTGCGCGCAACCCGTTCTACCTGCTGGCGCCGGCGTGGGCGTTGCTGCCGCTGGTGGGGCTGGCGACCATGGCCACGGTAATTGCTTCGCAGGCGGTGATTTCGGGTGCTTTCTCCCTGACCCGCCAGGCTATCCAGCTGGGTTATATCCCGCGTATGCATATCCAGCACACCTCCAGCGACGAGCAGGGGCAGATCTACATCGCAGCGGTGAACTGGACGCTGATGGCAGGCGTTGTGCTGCTGGTGATCGGCTTCGAATCATCCGGTGCGCTGGCGGCCGCTTACGGCGTGGCGGTGACCGGCACGATGCTGATGACCACCATCCTGGTGTCGGCGGTGATGCTGTTGTTGTGGAAGTGGCCGCCGGTGCTGGCGGTACCGATTCTGATTGGTTTCCTGCTGGTCGACGGGCTGTTCTTCGCCGCCAACGTGCCGAAGATTGTCCAGGGCGGCGCCTTCCCGTTACTGGCCGGGGGTGTGCTGTTCCTGCTGATGAGCACCTGGAAGCGCGGCAAGCAGATTCTGGTCGAGCGAATTGATGAGGGTGGGCTGCCGTTGCCGGTATTCATCAGCAGCATTCGCGTACAGCCACCGCACCGCGTCGAAGGTACTGCCGTGTTCCTCACTGCGCGGCCCGATGCCGTCCCGCATGCGCTGTTGCACAACATGTTGCATAACCAGGTGCTGCACAGCCAGGTGGTACTGCTGACGGTTGTGAGTGAAGACCGGCCACGGGTGCCCGAGCAGGAGCGCTTTGAAGTGGAGGCCTATGGTGATGGCTTCTACCGGGTGCTGTTGCACTTCGGTTTCATGGATGAGCCGGATGTGCCGGCGGCACTGAAGCTATGCCACCTGGACGGCCTGGACTTCAGCCCCATGCGTACGACTTATTTCCTAAGCCGCGAAACGGTGATCGCGTCGCGTCTTGAGGGGATGTCGCGCTGGCGGGGCAACCTGTTTGCGTTTCTGCTCAAGAACGCCAACGGTAACCTGCGTTTCTTCAACCTGCCGCTCAACCGGGTGATCGAGTTGGGTACACAGGTCGAGATCTGATCAAGGCGAGGGGCCGCAACGCGGCCCCTCGCTACGCCTCAGTTCTGTTCTGCCACGCTGGACTTGCCCTGGCGTATTTCAATTTCATCGATCAAGCGCTTGGCCAGCGCCGGATAGTTCTCGTCGAAGTGATGCCCACCGGGCAGCTTAATGCGCTCGCCCACTGCAGTCTTGTCGGTGCAACCGCTTTCATCGGCCTCTTCCACACCATATATGCATACCACTTTGGGCGCCGGCAGTTTGGCCATCTCCGGCCCGGTAGGCGCCTCCTGACCTTCCTTGCCCAACCAGCCCTCGACCTCGATCTCAAAGCTGCCACTGCGGGCGAAGGCCAGCAGCATCACCGCATCGATACGTTGCTGGTCCTCGGCAGGCAGGCGGTTGTAGATCGCCGGCAGCACGTCGGCACCGAACGAATAGCCGGTCAGCACAAAACGCTTGGTACCCCATTTCTGACGATAGTGCTGCATCAGTGCCGACAGGTCGGCAGCGCTTTGCTCGGGTGTCTTGTGCTGCCAGTAGTAACGCAGGGTGTCTATGCCGACCACCGGGTAACCAAGCTTGGCCATTTCACCGGCCACATCGCGGTCCAGGTCGCGCCAGCCACCATCGCCTGAGAGGAACAGGGTAACGGTGTCGGTGGCTTGCCCGGCAGGCACTTCCACTACCGGGATTGCCAGCGCGTTGCCATCGTGGCCGACCAAGGCCTGGGTCAGTTGCGCCTTGAGTAGTTGTGGCAGGTGGATGTCGTAGTCGCTGATGCTGGTGTCGGCATTGCGCTGTTCGCGCACGAAGGCGGCGCTGGCGTCATCCGGGTTGTCGTTCCAGGCGACGCTCCAGTGACCATGAGGGGCGGACTTGGGCAAGGCTGCAGCGCAGCTAGGCTGCTCCATGTTGAAATTCACGGAGATGGCGCGGGCCTTGTCGTCATTCTGTGTGGCCAGCCAACGCCAGGCCTGGCTTGCACCAGGGCCGATACCGGCTACCAGGGTCGGTTTTTCGGCCAGTAGGGTCATGGCCTTATCCATCGATTGCTGCTGGTTACTGCAGGCCCCCGGCGGCAGGATGACTTGCACCAGCTGAGCCTCACCGGCCTGGCTCAAGTCAAGCAACTGTTTATCGGTCAGCGCCTGGTCCTGGGGCACGCCGATGGCCACCCAGGCTTTGGCATGCACGCCCGGGATGACGCGGGTGATGCGGGTGTCATTGACGGTCAGTTGCTCAAGGCGTGCTTCTGGGGCCGGTCGGGCCCCCAACCAGAAGGCAGTGGCCCCAGCCAATGCGGCCAAGAGCAGGGGTATCAGTAGGTACAGCCAGTAGCGTCGGATCATCAACGTTTCACCAATCCAGTCAGGCCGCCCGCAATCAGGGCGGCAGTGTCGGCCAGTGCCACCAGCGGGTCGAGCCCGGCCGGCACGGCCATATAGCGGGGTTCCCAGTCCGGTTGGAACTTGTCCTTGAAGCGGCGTAGCCCCTGGAAGTTGTAAAGCTGTTCGCCGCGACGGAACACCATCGAGCCCAGGCGCTGGGCCAACGGGGCGCCGCGCCGTGGCTGCAAGCCGGAAAGCGGTACCATGCCCAGGCTGAAACGGCTGTGACCATGGCTTTTGTAGTGCAGGATCAGGCCGATCATCATGAATTCCATGGTCAGCTTCGGCGCCTGGGGGTGGGCACGCATCAGATCGAGGCTGGCCAGTTCGTTGCTGTGAGTTTCAAGCAGGTTGGCAAACGCCACTGGCCGGCCCTGGTAGCGAATCAGGGCGATACGAAAATGCTGCAGGTACTCAGGGCTGAAGCGCCCGAGCGAGAAGCCTTTTTCGCGCACGTTCTTGCCGCCGAGCCAGGCATCCGAAATTTCCTTGAGCTCAACCATGGGGGCCTGGCTCGGTTCATGGATCTCCAGGCTCAGGCCATCGCGGCCGCCGCGGTTCCAGGTGTAGCGCAGGTCTTTCATTTCCTTGCCTTTGGCTTCGATGTCGAAGCGGCGCAAGTCGACTCGGGCTTCTTCGCCGAGCTTTAGTGCGGTCAGGCCGATGTCCATGTAGAACGGCAGATTCTCCGCACGCACCTGGTAGAACACCGGGCGGGCGTGGTGCAGGTCGCACAGATCACGGAATTGCCAGATCATCTCGGCACGTTCCTGGGCCGGGCCGATCGGGTCGTACAGGGCCACCAGGCTGCGGCCCCGGCGCGCGTACATCAAGAAAGCGTTGCCATTGGGGTGGAACAGCAGGGCTTTGTCACCGGTCAACGCCAGGCCGCCGTCAGGTTGGTCGGAAACCTGCAGGATACGGTTGGCGCGCTGTATCTCCTCGTCGTCTGGCAGGTGGATGACTGGCCGGGCAGTGCGCAGCAGCCAGGTCAGGGCCACGACTAGCAACAGTACTGCGCTGCCCATGGCGGCGCGCAGGCCGCGTGGGGCATCGGCGTCAAGGGTGAATTGCCACCACAGCTGATGGCTGTAGGGCACGTCCTGGTAGGCAAACAGCAGTAACCACACTGAAGCACCGACCACGCAGGCACTCGCTGCCAGGTACACCGGGGAAAACGGCAGCTCCAGCAGCCTGCTTGGGCGGTAGAACGAACGGCGGAACAACGCGAGCAGGGCAGCGGTGAAGGTCAGCAGGCAGGCCTCTTCCCAGTCGAAGCCTTTGAGCAGCGACAGCAGCGCGCCAACCAGGAGCAGTACGGTAGTCAGTAGCCAGGCTGCAGACAGGCGTCGGCGCAAGCCCTGGGCCAGCAACAGGCACAGCACGCCAATCAGGCTGGCACCGAAATGCGAGGCATCGATGAGGCGGTGCGGTACCAGAAAGCCCATGTGTTCCAGGCGGGTGTCGATTTCCGGTGTTGCGCCGGAGAACAACAGCACCACACCGGAGAGAAACACGAGGATCGCCAGGACCGGTGCGGCCAGCCCGGAGGCGGCCTTGAGCGCCTGCTGCGCAAACAGCAGGCGCCTGGCTTCATTGGCCAGCAGCAGCACACAGGCCAGCAGCAATGGCAGTACCACATAGATCAAACGGTACAGCAGCAGTGCGGCGGCCAGTGGCGCGGCGCCGAGCTGATTGGCGAAGGCTGCGAGCAGAATCGCCTCGAACACCCCGACGCCGCCAGGCACATGGCTAAGTACACCGGCTGCAAGTGCCAGCAGGTAGACCAGGACGAACGTGCCAAACGGAGGGGCTTGCGGGAGCAGCAGGTAAAGGACGGTCGCGGCGGCGGCTATATCCAGCGCGGTGATTGCCAGTTGCAGTGCAGCCAGCCGTGCACCGGGCAGGCGCAGCGTCCGGCGCCCCAGTTGCACCAGCAGGCTGTCTGGTAGCGGCTGCTCTGCCAGGCGTCGGCGATACAGGCCAGTCACCAGGACGGCGGTCAGTGCAAGCACGCCGATAGCGACTGTGGCCAGTACAGGGGTGGACAGGTGCAGGGCGGTAGCCGCAGCTGGCAAGTTGCTCAACGTGGCCAGTGCCGCCAGAGGGGGCAGTGCGCAGCCCAAAGAAAGGCTGGCGAACACTGTCATGCGTGCGACTTCGGCAGCGCCCAGGCCTTCTCGAGCATACAGGCGATAGCGCACCGAACCGCCCGAGAGCATCGACAAGCCAATGGCGTTGCCAATGGCAAATGCGCTGAAACCGCCTAACAGAAGCGTACGCCCAGGCAACTTCACGGCGGCATAACGGCAGGCCGACCATTCATATCCCAGCAGGATCACGAACCCGATAACCGCAGCGATTAGCGCGCCGGCCAACGAGCGGGTGGGCACGCTGAGCATCGCATCGTGCAGAGCATGGATATCCAGTTCACTGAGCAAGTGGCGGCAGGCTATCAGTGCCATTGCGAACAGTGCCAAGGTAACTGCCAGGGTGATGGGCTGGCGATAGCGGCTCACCCGCTCCAGCCACGGCAAGCGCTGGGCAGCTGTGGGCAGGGTTGAGGCTATGGGTGCCTGGTGTTCTGGGTTACGGTCGGTCATGAGTTACCCCGGGCAAGCAGCGCGAGGTAGGGGGAGGGGGCGGCCAAGTGAAAGTCCCTATGGAAACGTATCCAGATATTACTCCGGGCAACGTGACTTTCAGTCCTTTGGCAGGGTTAAAGATAGTTCATCCAGAAAGCGGCCTCACAAGGCCGGGGCTTGGCTGAATGAATCCAGGTTTTCAGGCGGGGAAAAACAACAAACCCCGCGCTGCTGTTACACAGGCGGGGTTTGTTCTGACGAATATGGTTGCGGGAGCCGGATTTGAACCGACGACCTTCGGGTTATGAGCCCGACGAGCTACCAGACTGCTCCATCCCGCGTCAGAGGTGCGCATTCTACAGCTTTGAATAGGGTGGTCAAGCATTACTTTTGATTGACCAGTAATTAACGCGTTGCCCGCTTTTCGAGGGCAAAAGAAAAAGGCCACTGCGTTAACAGTGGCCTTTTCTCGAATCTGGTTGCGGGAGCCG